>CALLQJ010000123.1 GCA_938014865.1 uncultured Fastidiosipila sp. | reverse complement strand
CCGCCAGCAATTCCGGCAGGCGCCCGGAAATTTTAAGCGGCAGATACGGGTCTTTAAGCTGTGCCGTGCCGATCTGTACGGCCGACGCCCCGGCCATCATAAATTCAAGCACATCTTCGGCCGAGGAGATGCCGCCCATCCCGACCACCGGGATATCAACCGCCTCATAGACCTCATGCACCATACGAAGAGCAATCGGCAGGATCGCCGGTCCGGACAAGCCTCCCGTCACATTCGGCATGACAGCACGCCTCCTCCCGACATCAATCCGCATCGCCAAAAAGGTATTCACCAGGCTGATCGCATCGGCTCCGGCTGCCTCCGCCGCCAGCGCCGCCTCCGTAATCGAGGTCACGTTCGGCGTCAGCTTCACCCAGATCTCTTTCTCGCTGCGTTTCCGGACCTGCGAAACCAGTTCTTCAATCTGCGCGGGATCTGTCCCGATGCTCATGCAGCCCTCCGTGACATTCGGGCAGGAGAGATTCAGTTCAATGACTTCCACCGCCTCCTGTGCACTTAAGGCTTCCGTAAGCTTCAGATACTCATCTGTCGCCTGCCCTGCCGCATTGACAATGACACAAGGGCCCAGCTTCTTCATGAAGGGCAGTTCTTTTTCCAGAAAATACGCCAGCCCCGGATTCTGCAGGCCGACACTGTTCAGCATCCCGCAGGGCGCCTCCGCCACCCGCGGCGTGGCATTGCCGATACGCGGTTCGACCGTCACCGCCTTGCTCGCAATCCCGCCCCAAACCGCGGGATCATAAAGAAGCGAGGCCTCCCGGCCGAAACCCATCGTCCCCGACGCCGCAATCAAAGGATTCTTCAGCCGGACATCGCCGACCTGAACCTCCAGTTTATTTTCCATACAACTCTCCTGATTCTATAGACCGCCTCCGGAAATCCAAGTTCCCCGGAAGTAGACAATACGTCTTCATACAAACTGCCGGACGGCAGATTATATCATTAACATGATATCAAAGCCCGGCCCCGGCAGAAACCCGTTTTGTTTAGCCTTCCTTTACAGATTGTCAACGGAAAATGCTATACTTATTATCGATAATATTTTATCATTATATAGAGAGGGCTTTTCCCGCCCCCTTAAAATCCATTTTACAGGAAAAATTCAAAGGAGGACCTTATGAGTCGCATTATCTGTTCACCCGGAATCTACATCCAAGGCAAAGGAGAAATAAAAAAGCTCAGCAGCTATTATCAGCAGCTCGGATCTAAAGAAGCTTACCTCATCGTTGATTCTTTTATTGAAAAAACCTACCGCGATGAGATCGTCAGCAGTTTCGAAAAAGACAAGGTCAAATACCGCTTAGAGACCTTCGGCGGCGAATGCTGCGACAAAGAAATCCAAGCCCACGCCGAGCGTCTTGAGGATGCAGATGTCGTCATCGGCATCGGGGGCGGAAAAACGCTGGACACGGCCAAAGCAACGGCCCACGAAGGAAAACTTCCTGTCATCATCGTCCCGACCGCCGCTTCCACCGATGCACCCTGCAGCCGGCTCTCCGTCATCTACACGGAAGAAGGCGCCTTTGACCGCTATCTCTTCTATCCGCAAAATCCGCAGATGGTCATCGCAGACACCGAAATCATGACCAAAGCTCCGGTGCGCTTCCTCGTAGCCGGCATCGGCGATGCCCTGGCCACCTATTACGAAGCAGCCGCCTGCGCCCGCTCCAATGTCCCCGTCATCGAAGGCGGCTACCCGACCCGCGCCGCACTCGCGCTCGCCGAGCTCTGCCTGAACACCCTGCTTGAAGACGGACTCAAAGCCAAACACGCAGCTGCCAACGGCTACAGCAACCAAGCCGTCGAAAATGTGGTCGAAGCCAACACCTATCTCAGCGGCATCGGCTTCGAAAGCGGCGGACTGGCAGCCGCGCACGCCATTCACAACGGGCTCACCATCCATAAAGAAGCCCACGAATCCATGCACGGCGAACTGGTCGCATTCGGTACCCTCACCCAAATGGTACTCGAAAACCGCCCGCTCTCCGAAATCGAAGAAATCATTGAATTCTGCAGCAGCGTCGGCCTGCCGCTCACCTTAGCCGGCCTCAAACTCGACGGTCTCAGCGACGACGAGCTGATGAAAGCCGCCGAAGCCTCCTGCGCCGAAGGCGAAACCATCCACAATATGCCCTTCGAAGTCTGCGCAGAAGACGTCTTCACCGCCATGAAGACCGCGGACAGCCTCGCTGCCCTTTACAGCGACTGATTCAAGCATCCAAATCCGAAAACGCGGTGAATCTTCACCCGTCCCTTCAAAAAATAAGACCTGTCTCTGAAAAGGCAGGTCTTATCTTTTACGGGCAAAAATAAAAAAGCCGGAGCAAATGAATGAAGCCCCTCGGAACATCGGAGGATCAGGAACGATCCCCGGCAAGGGCAATAAATTTTACCGTCTCCCAATGAAAGCCCGTTATATCGGCAATTGATTTTATCGTCATATTGTGACGATAAAAATATTGAATCCATTCTGCCGCTCGATAAGTAATACGCGTTCCCGGATATTTCAAATCGCTGTCTTCCGTCAACGTTTCCCCGCACGACGGACAGCGCAAGCGTTTATAGCTGAGTTCCAAGTACTGAGGTAAATCAGGGAAACTCGGCATATCCCTGATGAACCTGCTGTTGTGGTCATAGATATGCATACGTTCACCACAGTTCGGACAATGCGGACGCGGCTTTTTTTCGATCTGTTTTAAAGTGAAAATACAGCCCTTTTTGCTGATTTTAAAATCAACAAGATCATAGCCTTGGTTTTTGTATAGTTTCTGAACATCAGAAAAAACAGAAAGCATTTCAGGACATCCTTTCTTCACGTAGACAGTTAAAAAGATATCCTGAATTCGCGCTCTTTTCAATCAGCCATCTTTACTATTTCCCCATGTTTTCGAAAAACCTAAATTAAATCTTTATTCGCAAAAGAAAACTAATGAATACTTCTTCCTTTTATGTCTGATAAAAACAGCTTAAAGATGCCCCCTATATCGTAAGTGTTTTCGTTAATGGATAAGATCTCTATATCCTCAAAAGATAAAAACGAAGATAAAAAATCATTCATACCACTCCTTTTATCCCAATAAACCCAGATCTAAGATGACCCCTATATCGTGCGTGATTTCACAGAAAAAACGCAGCACAAAAACAATTGCTGAATTGTACCCTCCCGTTAGGAACGAGGTAAATGAATTCTGCATTCGCTATACAAACATTACTTTAAAATTCTTTGTTTTTTTATCCAATAAGAAGAGATTAATAATGACCCCTATATCGTGAGTGATTCCGCAGAAAATAATTATGACGATGAGCAACACATGTCATCGTCATCCAATTCCTTTAACAAAGTTCTGTTCCAATACTTCTGCTCGCTTCACCCTTTAGGGAATAGACATTTAAGTCTGTGTTTGCGTGTGAGCGATTCCGCAGGAAGAACGTAAAATGGCGGCCTCCACACGCCGCCATTTTGCACGTTCTGACGAGGACAAGCGAACAGCAAACACAACTTACACATGACAAACGAACAGCAAACACAAGTTATATTTACCTTCCCGTTCTTTACCAATATTCACAGGCTCGTGAGAACAACTATAACAGTGAGTGATTCCACAGCCGCTGAGGGCAGCCTACGCCCATATTTCAATCACGACACCATCTTTTCATTTGTTAATACTCTCCCGTTAGGGACCGGACATTTAAGTCTGTGTTTGCGTGTGAGCGATTCCGCAGGAAGAACGTAAAATGGCGGCCTCCACACGCCGCCATTTTGCACGTTCTGACGAGGACAAGCGAACAGCAAACACAACTTACACATGACAAACGAACGTTATAGTTGTTCTCAATTAATTCCGCAGAAAAAAATTATGGCGATGAGCAACACATGTCATCGCCATCCAATTATCTCAAAGATG
>CALLQJ010000122.1 GCA_938014865.1 uncultured Fastidiosipila sp. | reverse complement strand
ATGAGGCCGATGATCGGAATCTTGGCACTGCAGGGAATAAAACTTGTCGTAATAATTGTCATGCGCCGGTCGCGCTGATTTTCAATGGTTCGGGAAGCCATGATGCCCGGAACCGAGCAGCCGGTACCGATCAGCATCGGGATAAAGGATTTGCCGGAAAGACCGAACTTGCGGAAAATTCTGTCCATGACAAAGGCTATTCTGGCCATGTAGCCGCAAAGTTCCAGGACCGCCAGCAATAAGAACAAAATGATCATCTGCGGCACAAAGGTCAGCACCGAGCCGACGCCGCCGATAATACCGTCGAGGATCAGGCCTTTGGCCCCCGGACCTGCATTAATCGCATCGAGTCCGTTTTCGGCCAGTACCGGAATACCCGGCACCCAGGTCCCGTAGTCCGCAGGATCCGGCTCTTCAACATCTTTCACGCGCTGATAAGCGGCATAGTCTACCGGGAAGACCTCTTCAATTTCGCCTTCGTCGTCGCGCAGTTCCGCCTCGACGGTCAGGGACTTCGCCTCATCCGGATCCAGATTTGCCGCTTCGGCCGCTTTTTCAAAGGCGTCTTTCATGGCGCCCGGGCCGCGATAATCTTCATAGGCTTCCTCATAAGCTTCGGAGCCTTTGCCGAAAAGGTGGAAGCCGTCTCCGAAGACGCCTTCTTCCATCCAGTCCGTTGCCGCGCCTCCCAAAGACGAAATCGACAGCCAGTAGACAAAGGTCATTACCAGCGCAAAAATCGGCAGGGCGAGCCAGCGGTTCGTGACTACCTTATCAATTTTGTCGGAAAGGGTGGCTTTGCCCCGATTCGGGTTCTGATGAATGTCGGAAAGCATGTCGACAATCTTGCCGTAGCGTTCATTTGTGATGATGCTTGTCGTATCATCATCGAACTCCGCTTCGAGTGTTTGAATATCCCCTTCAATATGCTCTAAATCTTCTCCGCTTAAATCAAGTTCGGACGCAAATTCCTTGTCGCGTTCGAGCAGCTTAAGCGCGCACCAGCGCTGCTGTTCTTCCGGAAGATCATGCAGGGCATATTCTTCAATATGCGCCAAGGCATGTTCCACTTCGGGACTGTAACGCTGCACAGCCGGTGCTTTGCCGTTTTTGGCTTCATCAATCACCACTTCGGCAACCCGCTCCACCCCATCGCCTTTTAAGGCGGAAATAGCGACTGCTTTACAGCCGAGCGCGGCCGCCAGTTTATCAATGTCCAAAAGCTCGCCGCGTTTGGCCATCAGGTCGCTCATGTTGACGGCGACCACCATCGGAATGCCCAGTTCCGCTAATTGTGTGGTCAAATAGAGATTTCTTTCCAGGTTGGTTCCGTCTACGATATTTAAAATCGCATCGGGGCGTTCATGGTGAAGATAATTCCGGGCAATGACTTCTTCTTGTGTATAAGGCGACAGAGAATAAATACCCGGAAGGTCTACCAAGGTAATGCTTTTATCTTTTTTTAGTTTTCCCAGTTTCTTTTCTACCGTAACGCCGGGCCAGTTTCCGATATACTGATTCTGCCCGGTCAAGGCATTAAAGAGGGTCGTTTTTCCGCTGTTCGGATTCCCCGCAAGCGCTATTCTGACATCCATCTTAAACTCCTTCTCTCTTATTTCACGTACTCCACTTCGACAAAAGCAGCATCCGCCTTGCGAAGGGACAGTTCATAGTTTCTGACCGTAAGTTCCATCGGATCGCCTAATGGGGCAAGTTTTCTGACATAGATTTCAGCCCCTTTGGTCATCCCCATATCCATCATCCGCCGTTTAACGGCGCCGTCTCCGCGGAGTTTCACCACTTTAACCCGTGCGCCGACCGGCACTTTGTTTAAAGTTTCCATACTTTTCTCCTTTACAGCATTATTTTGCACGCCAGCTCACTGCTTAATGCAACGCGGCAGTCTTTCACCTGAACAATCAGGCCTCCGGCATTTTTGGAAATCACTTCAACCAAAGCCCCGACAACAAAGCCCAGATTTTCCAGGTGCTGCCGGACCTCTTTTTTTCCTTCTATCCGGGTGATGATGCCGCTCTCGCCCGTATTTACCATGATCAAAGGCATTTGATCACCTCTTTCCGCCTGATTCTCACTGATGAGTTAGATCGGACTAACCTATGCCTGCAGGTGCGTTAGTCCTGTCTAACTTATGGTAGTGTAAAGCTTATATCGATAAACGTCAAGCGATAAAAAGATTTTTATTTACATATTTGTTGATTATTTTTAATAAACAAAGGTAAATTCGCGGAAAATATACGCTTATTTACCGTAAGTCCTAAGTAATAAAATTAGTTTATCCTAACTCACTTTAATCTGACCTTGCGGCAAAAGCCTGAAAAACAAGCGTGTCGGCCGCGCTTTTCTTTTCCTGCCGGGGCTGCACTTCAAAGCTTTTTGCGGGCATGGTATAATTCTTATTTATGAAAGTGCTTTAGTATGCCCTGATATAAATAGTATGCGGCTTTAAAGCAATTAGAGGACGATACATGGACGACAGAGAATTCAGACGCCCGGACAAAAACCATAAAAACCGCGCGCAAGACGCTTTCAGACGTCGCGATGCGTCGCAGAAGAGCGCAGATTCCGGGAGGGCCCGTCCCGATAAGACGGCCGGGGCCCGGAAGACGGAAGGCAGCGGAGGATTTTCCGCTTTATTTTCTGATGCCAAAAAGAAGATGAAGGGGAAATCGGCAGAGGCTTCCGGGGCGAAAAAGAAAAATACAAAAAAGAAGAATAAAGAACAAGCAAAGGCCTATGATGAAGCGATGAGCTTCACGGAGAAGCGGCGGGCTTATGAATCCGAGCGGGCGGAAAAGCAAAAACGCCGCCGGCTTGCCCGGATGCGGCGCAATGTCCGGAAACGGGTCTCGGGGAAACCGGACCTTCCGAAAGGCGACATTACCGCCCCCGGCATGCTCGGCAAATTCGCCGGAAAGATCACGGTCCTGGTAATCGTTATCCTGGTAGCAGCGCTCGTTTTTGCGGGCGGTTCCGGCCTGGGCATAGTATTAGGTTATATAACAACGGCTACGGAAGTGCCGACGGATTTATTTACGATCAAGGAGCAGACCTCTTACGTTTACGATAAAGACGGCAAGACCATCGCCACCCTCACCGGCTCAAGCAATATCAACCGGGAACTGGTGCGCTATGAAGAAGTGACCTCAAGCTATATTGATGAAGCCTTTATGGCCATCGAAGACAGAACTTTCCGCTATAACATCGGCATCGACCCGAGACGTATTATCAGTGCGGTCATAGGAACCTTCTTTTCTTCCGGCTCCGGACACGGCGGCTCGACCATTACCCAGCAGACCATCAAAATGCTGACCGGCGACAATGAAGTCTCCTATCAGCGCAAAGTGCAGGAGTGGTACCGGGCCGTGAAGCTGACCGAACAGCTTTCCAAATCGGAAATCATGAATCTTTACCTGAATCTTGTGCCCATGGGCAATAACTACGTCGGGATTCAGTCGGCGGCGAAAGCCTATTTCGGGAAAAATGCCAAAGACCTTAACTTGGCGGAGTGTGCTTTTCTTGCGGGGATCCCCAAGAGCCCTTCTTCTTTTAATCCCCGGACCGAACTCGGCCGGCGCAACGCCCAGAGACGCCAGCGTGTCGTTTTGGATGCGATGCTGCAAAACGGTTTCATTAATGCGGAGCAGTTTGAAGATGCGCTGAACTACGAACTGAT
>CALLQJ010000121.1 GCA_938014865.1 uncultured Fastidiosipila sp. | reverse complement strand
AAAAGGAGTTTACATTGTACAGAATTGAATTTCAGTTTAATTTGCAATTCTCACTCTATCGATTAGATGAAAGGATTCATGTCTGAATGGGCTTTTTTTTGTTATAATCGGGGTAAGTTTTATGAATAAGGTGATATAACAAATGTACTTTCTGGGAGTTTGTGACGATGATCCGCTTGAGCTGGAACGGCTGGAATCCTATCTTCTGACCTTAAGAGATCACGGTATGCCGGTGGATATACGTCTCTTTCAAAACGGCTATCACCTGATAACGGCGCATAAAGACAAGCCGTTTCATCTGATTTTTCTGGACATGCTGATGGAGCCTATTTCCGGCCTGGAAACCGCCCGTCTGATCCGGCAGTTTGACCCGCTCGTCAACATTATTTTTATTACGATCACGGCGGAGTATGCCGTCAAAGGCTATTCCGTGGAGGCATTGCGCTATGTTCTGAAACCGGTCGACAAAGACAAGCTGATCGAGATGACCATCCCGATTCTGCAGAAATCCAAGCAGTTTCATGAAAAAGTCTTTACCTTCTCGACCGCCGAGGGCGCCGAGAAATTAAAGCTTGCCGAGATTTTGTATTTTGAATCGAGCCTTCGGAAAATCGTCATTCACACGCTCGACGGCACCCGGGAATTTTACGGCACCTTAAATGCGATTGAAAAAGAATTAGACGATAAATTTTTCATGCGCACCCACCGCAGCCTTGTCGTGAATCTGCGCTATATCAAACAGCTGCGCTCTACGAACCTGACCTTGGACAATAATGAAGTGCTGCCCGTTTCCAAGCGCCGCTACCGCGACATCATGGAACGCTTCCTGGAATTAAGCAGCGACAGTTAACGGAGTTTATGAGATGCCGGCTTTTACGGAAATTATAATTTATATTGCCATTTCCACCCTGGAAACCTATATCTTTTTCTTATTTTTTAATGATCTTCTGACCCGGAATCCGCGCTACAAAGCCTTTTACCCCATTCCGATCATTGCGTACTGGGCTTTTCAGATGGTGACCTATGTCTACCGTTTCCGCCTGCTCTCTACGATCATTCCGACCTATATTCTGGCGACGGCCATCGTGCTGATTTTCTATGAAGAAGAACTGCACTATAAAGTCTTCACGGTGCACATTCTGGTGTTCCTGAACTATGCCTGCCGCTTCTTTGCGATCGGCATGTACACCAAGCTGCATCCGATTCCCGCCATCGGCAATATGCTGCCGGTCCTGACACCGGGCACTCAGGTCATTACCTGTGTCCTCTTTTTCGGCATGACCAAGCTGCTTTTGCTGATCCGGGACCTGCGCCGCCGCGGGGTAAGACGCGTTTATGAATTAATTTCCTATTTTGTGCCGCTTCTTATGATTTTCAGCATTGTCTTTCATATTTATATGTATGTAAGAGATACTCTTGAGCCTTCTCAGTTTTATTTCAATATTTCTTCCCTCTTTGCCAGCATTGCCATCCTCTCCTTTTATTATCTGGATAAGTACAATATCATCAGCTCGGTCAAACAGTATTCGGAAACGGCCAAACGCCTTCTCGAAGTCGAGAAAAGGCATCTGGCCAGCTACCTGAAAATCCAGGAAGAGACCTGGAAATTTCAGCATGATTTCCGAAATCACATGCAAAATCTTTTCTATCTCTGCAATAACGGCAGCGCCCAGGAGGCCAGCCATTACATCTCCCGCCTGATCGACAACCCCGTCGGCAAATCCGAGATTATCCTCACACAGAATCATGCGGTAGACGGCATGCTGCAGCATTACAGCAGCACGATGCAGAAGGCCGGTATTGAGGTCAATATCTCCACCATGATCCCGCAGGAACTGCCCTTTGACGACGTGGATCTTTGCATTATCATCAGCAATCTTTTAAGCAACGCACAGGAAGCCTGCGAAAGAATTCCCGAAGACAGCGGCATCAAACCCTACGTCAATGTGACGATACACCGGCGGAAAGAATTCTTATTTATTAAGGTGGAAAACAGCTTTGACGGCAAAATCATCAAGCAGAAAGAACATTTTCGGCTCATCACGGAAAGGTGTGGGATCGGTAACGGACCCCGGGAAGAGTAAGATAA
>CALLQJ010000120.1 GCA_938014865.1 uncultured Fastidiosipila sp. | reverse complement strand
AGAGAAATAGGGCAATTTTTTATGTAAAGCAAATAGATTTAAATAAAAATACATATGAATTAACAATAATAATAAATAAATAGAAGAAAATAAGTAAAATTATTGATTTTCTGCATAAAAACATGAATGTTATTTAACTATTTAGCATATTGACAAAAACACTTTAAGAAGTGATTATGTATTTAGTAGATTTCACAAAAAACCGAAACGTTTCGGTTATAGCTATGGGGAAGTTGGCGGCGATGTAAAAATTATGTGCAAAACCGAAACGTTTCGGATACGCTGCCAAAACATTTCAAAAGAATATCTCGGAGGATAATATGAAAAAGAAAATTTTAGCCGGAATATTATCAATATCAATGATATTTCCATTGATAGCGTGTGGTAATAATGATGAAAATGGTCAAGAAAATCAAAATCAAAGTCAAGGAGAAAATCAGATTGATGAAGATGGCGATTCCAATGCAGGTAGCGATGATGTTATTACTATAGCATCGTTTCCTGATCAGCCTAAAGATGCTTTAATGTCAGCGATTGAAGCTGCTAACTTAGATTTCGATGTTGAGATTATTGAATACCCGCAGAATGAGTATGAGAATAAGATAAAAATGGCCTTTGGAACGGATGCCGGGACTGACATTGTTCTGATTGATGGTCCAAATGTAGCTAGTTATGCAGTCACAGGTGTTCTAGAACCTCTTGATTCATATTGGGATGATGACGATTTTAATGATCTTGTTGATTCATCAAAGTCTACGGCTACTTATTTGGATAAAATTTGGTGTGCTCCTTTAAATGAGGCAAATACATTAATTTTTTATAATAAGGATGTTTTTGATGAGTTAGGTATCGAAGCACCTAAAAAGCTCGAGGATACTTGGACTTTTGATGAGTTACTTGACGTTTGTGAAAAAGTAACAATACCTGGCGAAAGATATGCAATAATGCCTCAAATGTTTTCACTTGCGAATCTTAATGAAGGTATGGCATTTACCCAGATGTTATGGATTTGGATGGCAGGCGGTAATGTTTTAAATGAGGATGCAACTAAAGCCGACGGATATTTCAATAGTGATGAAAGTAAAGCCGGAATTGAATTTTATGCAAAACTTTTTGAAGAGGGATATGCAACAACAGAAGATGTTATTAATGCGTATGAAACCGGCAAAGTAGTCATGTGGGTAAACGGACCTTGGGTTGTGGGCAATCTTGCCCGTGAATTCCCTGATTTCAATTGGGGAGCAACTCCAATGCCTAAAGGACAGAGGAGTGCTTCAGGCGCAGGAAGCTGGAATTTGTCAATCAGTGCCGAAAGCAATAACAAGGAAAAGGCTTGGGAAGTAGTTCAAGCCATTACCGGTAAAGAGGGCCAGGCTATTTGGTGTGAAGAAACAGGTAATGTGCCTGCTCGAAAATCAATTCTCGATTCCGATGAAACATATAGTAATTATCCGTACGATATCGTTAATGAGCAACTTCAAGAAACTGCGATTGCACGCCCTGTAACACCGGTTTATCCGCAAATCTCAGAGGCATTACAAAAATGTTTTGCAGCTGTTGCTTATGGTGAAGACGTCGATAGCTCTGTTGAAGAAGCCGTAAAAATTATGGAAGAAGCTTTAGCTACTGTTAAGTAGCATTGTAGAAAGGGCAAGTATTTCTTGCCCTTTCAATCCTTGTTTAGCGGGGATGGATTAATGTTAGAAAAAAAGAAAAAGAAAAATAACAGAATTAAAAAAGATGAACAGATTAACGGATTTGTTTTTGTATTGCCTGCGTTATTAATTATCGGAATATTTAATTTTTGGCCTGCCGTTCGATTGTTTCTTTTATCCTTTAGTAATTATTCAATTATGGCTAAAAAAGGCGAGTTTATTGGGATTTCTAATTATCTTTCTATGTTTGAAGATAAAGAATTTATTAATTCGTTAAAAGTAACTATCAAGATGGCTATTTTAATCGTACCAATACAAACGATTCTTGCTCTCCTGTTTGCGGTTGCGATTAACCGTAAAAAAAGAATTTATAAGTTTTTTCGTGTTGTTTACTTTATACCGGCTATAACTTCTTTTGTTGCTGTAGCAATACTTTGGAAGCAATTGCTTAACCCTAGTTTCGGCTTGGTGAATTCTATTTTAGAAAGTCTCGGTTTGCCTAGATCACAATTTCTATCTGCTATACCGGATGCCTTTTACTCTACTGTTTTTGTTTGTATTTGGAAATCCTGGGGATATTTCATGGTTATTTTTATAAGCGGATTACAGGATATCCCTTCAGATGTAAAGGATGCTACTCGAATAGATGGTGCAAATAGTTTCCAAGAACTAATTTATATAACGATTCCAATGCTGAGAAAAACAACTTTGTTAGTAATTGTTGTTACAACGATGGATGCAATTAAATTATTTGTTCCTGCGTATACAATGACGGCTGGAGGCCCAATAGGAACTACTACAACAACAGTATATTACGTATGGAGACAAGCTTTTAGATTGTCAGAAATCGGGCCGGCATCGGCGATGTCCATTCTGCTTTTTGTAATTATTGGGATAATAGTTATTTTGCAATTTAAAATCGGGGGAGAAGAACAGTATGAGTAATAAAATAAAAACAAATATATATGAAATTGTTTTATTAATTATACTATTTTTGGTTTTTTTAACTGTTGTAATTCCATATATATGGACAGTTTCTAATGCTTTTAGATTTAATGATGAGATCGGGGTCTTCAATAATCTTGGCATTTATACTTTTATACCCAAAAGGTTTACCTTCACTAATTTTAAACGGATGTTTGACCAACTTAATATGTGGAGAATTATACTAAATACACTATTAGTGGCATTCTCTACAACTTTTATTAGCCTTTTTATCAATTCGATCACCGGGTATTCGTTAGGTCAATTAGATTTTATAGGTAAGAATTTTATTTTTGGACTTTTCATATCAATGATGATGTTCCCAATAGAAGTTTTAATAATCCCTCTATATCTGACGATGAATGATTTGAACCTTAACAATTCTTATTTTTCGTTAATTTTACCGTTTCTTGCAACACCATTTGGGATCTTTTTCATGCGTCAGTTCTTCTGCAATCAGCCGAAGGCTCTGGGAGAATCAGCGAAAATTGACGGGGCTTCGTATTTCCAAATCTTTGTAAAGATTTATTTCCCTTTAGCAAAAACACCACTCCTGACATTAGGTCTACTAACGTTTATGCAGCAATGGGATTCTTTTATTGTACCGGTAACTTTTATAAATGATGAGAGTAAATTGGTATTACAAGTAGCTTTAACCAGATTAAGTGCGGGTTTATATATGACAGATTATGGTGTGTTATTTGCAGGAGTTACACTTTCAATTTTACCAATATTGATTATTTATCTGATCGCTCAAAACAATATTCAAGAAAATATAGCTTCAGCAGGGATTAAGTAGTTGTATTTGACGGAGTTCAAATAATAATAAGGACAAGATAAAATGAATTATAAATCTAAGATATTTAATGGAGAAGATACGCAAGCAATTTTTCCGTTAGGTGGCATCGGCACAGGTAATATTTCTATAAATTCACGAGGCAAATTACAGGATTTTGAGTTATTTAATCATCCCGATAAAGGTTTTACGCCGCCTTATACATTTTTTTGCATACACTGCCATAATAAAGAACATAATAATTATGATTTTACAAAAGTGTTAGAGTCAGAATTAGTCTCGCCTTATCATCATTCGCATGGCTTTCATGCTTGGAATTACAGTGGCTTACCAAGATTTAAAACAAGTGAATTTAAGGTGCTTTATCCAAAAGCTTTCCTAACTTTATTTGATGATCATTCTCCGGTTGAAGTGTCTCTGGAAGCGTTTAATCCGTTCATACCTTTAGATTCGGAAAGGTCAGGTATACCAGGTATATATTTCAATTGGAAAATCAAAAATGTCAGTACAGAAAATCTAGATATAACATTAGCCTTTAATGCAGCCAATTTGGCGGGATGGACCGGTAAGCAGGATTATTTTACCAAACCTCTGTTTGAAGAAGGATCTGTCAGTGAAATTCAAAATTATCAAGATTATTCATTAATTTATATGAAGAATAAAAACATTCCTGATAATAGTACGAATTATACTGAAATGGCTATAGGCGTAGAAAAGGATGATAAAAAAAACATAAACTTAAAACCATACTGGCAAGAAGGACAATGGTGGGACGGATTACAGGATTTTTGGAATGATTTTTCTAAAGACGGATCAATAAAGAATACTACGAATTTAATCAAAGAAGAGAATGCAGTACATAAAAGTCCTTTTGTTATATCAACTGTAGGGGCTTCTCAGATCTTGAAGCCTGGTGAATCTTGTGTGTTTAAATTTCTAATTTCTTGGTATCACCCAAACAGAGTTCGTTCATGGTATCAGAATGGTATCACCGTCGAAAATAATGTTAAGAAAATGATAATAAATAGTTGGAAGATACCAAATAATTTGGCGACTGAACGTGATTATTCTGCAAATTCGGAAGTAATTAAAAATTATTATGCACGATGGGGGCATCCGGATGAGGTAATAAGTTATTTGATCAAAAATAGAAATGAATTAACGCAAAAGACCAATGAATGGATTTCCTCATGGTTTAACTCAGCTATTCCTGCATCGATTCTTGACGCTGTATCCGCCACTCTTACTGTTATCAGGTCAACTACTTGTTTTCGTGTTGAAGATGGAAAGTTTTTTGCTTGGGAAGGTTGCTTTAGAAATGAGGGATCTTGCCCCGGGAATTGTACTCATGTGTGGAATTACGCGCAATCCTTAGCCTATTTTTTCCCGGAACTCGAACAATCCATGAGAGAGACAGAATATTTTACTGAATTGTCGGCAGAGGGAAAAATGAACTTCCGCGCTACATCTTACTTAGATGGCGAACCGGATAATTATTACCCGGCGTCTGATGGCCAATTAGGGACAATAATCAGAGTGTATAGAGAGTGGATGATATCCGGAGACAATAAGTGGCTTGAAAAGTTGTGGCCATTAATAAAACTTTGTATTCATTTTGCTGATGAGAATTGGGACTTGGATAGAGACGGAGTGCTTGAAGCAGCACAACATAATACTTACGATATTGAATTTTATGGCGTTTCCACACACTTAAATTCGATATGGTTAGGTGCACTTGAAGCATATAAGAAAATGGCCTTACAGTGTGATGATGAATCGGAGTTTTTATGGGCTGATAAAGTTGCAGCTGAATGTGCGCAGATTTTAGAAGAAAAATGCTTTAACGGAAAATATTATGAACAAGCCATAGATGACGTGAATAAACATAAATATCAATATGGGAAAGGCTGTCTGGCAGATCAGGTATTAGGGGCTACTTGGGCGTTATTACTGGGATTACCTTATAAATTAGACATTAAAAATTTAGAATCTGCAGCTCTATCAATATATAATTATAATTTCGTTGAAAATTTAAGAGATATCGCAAATTTACAAAGAGGCTATGCCTTTAATGATGAATCAGGTCTTGTCCTATGTACTTGGCCATATGGTGGTAAACCCAAAATACCGTTTGTATATTCAGATGAAGTTTGGACCGGAATAGAATATAGCGTAGCTGCCTTGCTTGCTTTAGTTGGGCATAAAGATTGCGCAGAAAAGCTGGTCAATAAAGTTCGGCAAAGATATGACGGAAAACATAGAAATCCGTGGAATGAACCTGAATGCGGGAATCACTATGCAAGATCTTTGGCAAGTTTTGGCGTCTATTTAGCGTATTGTGGTTTTGTTATAGATACTCCTAAAAAAACTATATATACAAATATTAAATCGCCCGGTGAATATTTCATTATTACAGGACTGGGTTGGGGAGTGTTAAGAGTTACTGAAGAATTCGGAAATACTAAATACACAATAAAATCTATATTTGGCGATTTAGATACATATAAGGTTTTGTACAAAAAGAATCAGGGAGGAAAAAATGCTGATCAATGAATTAATAAATCCTCAAATTATATCTGCTCTATCATACTGTGGACATGGCAGTAAAGTGTTAATTGCTGACGGGAATTATCCGCTTGATGAAAAAACGGGTAATGCTAAAAAGGTCTATTTGAGTTTGACCGCAGGTAATCCAACTGTAACAGAAGTCCTCAGCGCACTTAAGACATCAGTGAATATTGAAAAGTACACAGTTATGGATCCGGAAACAGGGGATATACCCGAAGTATATCCCTTATTTGAAGAAGAACTATCCGGGATTCCTTATGAAAAAGTCAGTCGATCAAAATTTTATGAGCTTTGTAATAGTTCAAATGATGTGAAACTCGCAATATTAACCGGAGACATTCGAACTTTTTCTAACATTTTACTGACTATAGGCGTCAGAAATGCTTAAAAATATATTTAGTTAGGATGTTGATTTATGAGGAAAAAGGTTTTAGTTGTTGGTAGTTTTGTAATGGATCTAATAGTTGAAACAGAAGAGTTCCCGAATCGTGGAGAAACTGTACTTGGTACTTCATTCTGTACAGCACCCGGCGGCAAAGGTGCAAATCAAGCAGTTCAAATGGCATTGCTTGATTTAGATGTTTCAATGGCGGGCAAAGTTGCTGATGATGACTTTGGAAAAGCTCTTATAAATTCAGTTGAGGCTTCCGGGGTTAATACAAAACATGTTAAGGAAAATGGTACCTTTACTTCTGTTGGTAATGTTCAGATAGAAAATAATCAAAAGGGAATAGTAGAAAACAGGATTATCGTCGTCCCGGGTGCAAATATGGAAATTAATTGTGCGGATATGGAATTTCTAAAGACAGAAATTTCCGACTATTCACTTCTGGTACTTCAACATGAAATACCTTTAAAAATAAATAAATACGTTCGGCAGCTGGCAAAAAAGAATAATGTACCTGTCTTACTTAACCCTGCACCATCATACGACTTGGATATTGATGATTATTTTCAAATCGATTATTTGGTACCGAATGAACATGAACTAATGGACCTATGTGCATCTTCTTCAAAAATTCAAAGTCTGGACGATGTCATAAATATGGCAAAATCTATTATTAATAGAGGCACACCAAATGTAATTGTTACTTTAGGTGATAGAGGATCTTGCTGGGTAACAGAAGATAAATACTACTATGCTGAAGCTGAAGAAAATGTAGTATCTGTTGACCCGACTGCTGCCGGCGATTCTTTCATAGGCGGATTAAGTTATTGTATTTTAAATAATATACCTATATACGATTCTTTACGAATCTCGAATATAATCGGGGCAATGACTGTTTCAAAAAGTGGTGCACAGACCTCACTCTGTAATAAACAACAAGTATCAGACTATATTCGTTCAGCAAATAAATTAGAACTGTTGGAATATTTTGCTAGTTAGGAGTTTAAAATTAGTACGATAAAAGATATTGCGAGAGAAACAGGTTTAGGTTTAGCAACTATTTCATCTTATCTAAATGGTGGAAATGTTAGGCCCAAAAATAAAATATTAATTGAAGAAGCTATTGAAAAATTAGATTATCAGGTTAACGAAATTGCGAGGAGTTTGAAGACTTCCAGAACAAATACTATTGGAGTAATAATTCCTGAAATTGATGACGCCTATTTTTCAAAAGTAGTAGCTTCAATAAGTAATTACTTACACAAAGAACACTACGGTATGTTGGTTGTAGACTTTGGATTGGATCCAGAGCGAGAGATTCAGGCAGTTGATTTTTTATGTTCGAAGCAAGTTGACGGAATTATAGATATGCCGTCAAATTTGACCGGAGAGCACCTTCAAAGAGCCAAAAAACAAAATTTACCTATTGTCTTGTTTGACCGAAGCATTGACGGACAAGATTTGATTACTGTTAAATCAGATAATTTCAAAGCGATTGATCTTGCAATTCAATATCTATTTGAAAAAGGCCATAGAAATATTGGTTTTATTAGTGGCAATCAAAAAATTGAAACGGCTCGTGAACGTGAAAAAGCATATTACAAATCTTTAGATCAGTTGGGAGTAGATAAAAAGCTGCGATATGTAGGAAGAAGCGATTACGTGACGACTGAAAGTGCTGCAGATACCGTTAAACAATTACTTGAAAAGCATCCGAATATTTCAGCAGTATTTGCTTCTAACATGATTACGATGATCGGATGCCTTCATGCGTTTAATGAAATGAACATAAAAATTCCCGATGATTTATCATTCGTGGGGTTTGATGACTTAAGGTTTGCGAAAGCTTATAGCCCGCAATTAATAGAAATTATGCTGAAACTAATTGAAGGCGAAATAAAGCAGCATAAAGAAGAGATTATCTTTGATCCGTGGTTAATAAAGGGAGATTCGGTAAAAGATCTTAGTAAGGATTCGAGGTAAATATGTTAAAAGATAATAATTATTTGGATATAAGTTTGGAAATGATAGAGAAACATATAGAAAATATAGATCTCAATTCAATTGAATCTGCAGCTGAAATGATCATGTCAGCCAGAGATAAGGGAAATAGATTACATTTTACCGGAATAGGTAAACCGTCATATGTTGCAGCTTATTCTGCATCACTATTTTCATCTGTTGGGATTCCTTCATATTTTCTTGATGGAACTGAAGCCATTCATGGTTCCTCCGGCCAAATATTACCCGGAGATATTGTAATTTGTATTTCCAACAGCGGTGAAACTGAAGAATTGCTTAAAGCGTTAACAGCTATTCGGAATAATGGAGGCAAGATAATAAGTGTTACATCTAATCCGGATTCTACGTTAGCTCAATCTTCTGATATCAATTTAGCCACTAAGACAGAACAAGAAGGAGGTCCGTTAAATCGCGCACCGCGAGCTTCAATACTCGCTCAAATGCTCACTTTACAAACATTATCTGTGGTTCTTCAGAATGAAATTAATTTATCTGTTGAGGATTATTTACAACGACATCCGGGTGGTACACTTGGGAAACGCGGATAAAATAAGTAAAAATTCATTCTTATTAGCTCCTTTTATTCTGTTCAAGAGAAATAAGAGGAGCTTTTTATATAGAATAATTAGACAAGTTTTTAATTTATCAATAAAGATTTCCTAAACATCGGGTTTAAGGATGAACATGAACAGTTAATTTATTTCCCGTAACATACGTATCGATTCAATACCCCCGGGGGGTATACGATACAGGCAGGTAAATTTAATGACAAGAGGTTTAATCTGCTATGGAACATAAACGCTTTGATGTACAAGGAATGAGCTGTGCAGCCTGTGAAGCGGCGGTGGTCCGGAGCGTCAGCAAAGTGGAAGGCGTGGACGATGTCGCCGTTAATCTTTTGGCCGGAACCATGGATGTGGATTATCAGGAGGATATGACGGGTGAAGACTCGATTATAGAAGCCGTCCGCGATGCAGGCTATTCTGCCCAAGCCCGGGGGGCTAAAAAACAAAAAGCGTCTGCAGCGGAAGAGGCGGACCGTCGTTATGCGGCTGAGGCGAAAAATTTTAAAATCAGACTCGGCGTATCGATTCCCTTTCTCGTGATTTTGATGTATTTTTCCATGGGCACGATGTTCGGCGCGCCGCTGCCGGCTTTTATGAAAGGTATCCCCGGAGGCGGGGCTTTTGCGCTGACGCAGCTTTTGCTGACTTTGCCGATCTTGATTGTCAACCGCAGCTATTTTACGCGCGGCTTTAAATCACTGTTTAAAGGGCAGCCGAATATGGATGCCCTGATTGCGGTCGGCTCGGCGGCGTCTTTTATTTACGGCGTTTTTGCACTTTACCGGATTGTCTACGGATTGGGTTTCGATGATTTGGAGATTGCCGAAACGTATCTGCATGACCTTTATTTTGAATCCTCCGCGACGATTTTGACCTTGATTACCTTGGGAAAGTTTTTGGAATTCAAGGCGAAGTCGAGAACGTCGGATTCGATTCGCAAATTAATGGACTTGCAGCCGAAATCAGCCCGGGTGCTGCGAAACGGAAAAGAGTATGAGGTGGCGGTAGAAGATCTTGCCGTCGGCGACATAATCGTGATCCGTCCGGGAGAATCGATTCCCGTTGACGGCGTGATCCTTGAAGGACAGACGGCACTGGATGAATCGGCCCTGACCGGCGAAAGCATTCCGGTGGCGAAGGGGGAAGGCGACGAGGTCATTTCCGCGACGATTAACAAGACCGGCACGATCAGTTTCCGGGCCACGAAAGTCGGGGACGATACGACGCTGGCAAAAATTATCGCACTGGTTGAAGACGCCAATGCGGGCAAAGCCCCGATCCAAAGTCTGGCCGATAAGATCGCGGCGGTATTTGTTCCCGTGGTCATGATTATCGCCGCCGTGACCTTTATTGTGTGGCTGGCGGCAGGACACGGCTTTGAATTCGCGCTCCGTCTGGGCATTTCCGTTCTCGTTATTTCCTGCCCTTGTGCGCTCGGCCTGGCGACGCCGGTGGCCATAATGGCCGGTACGGGCAAAGGGGCGGAAAACAATGTCTTGATCAAAAGCGCCGAGGCATTGGAACGTCTGCATGAAGCGGATACCCTTATTTTTGATAAGACCGGCACCATTACGGAAGGCAAGCCTTTCGTCACCGATCTGCTTTCACTTGAGACGATCCGTCCCGAAACGCTCCTGCATTTAGCGGCCTCCGCCGAACAGCGTTCCGAGCAGCCTTTGGCTTCGGCGATCCTTGATGCGGCGGCGGAAAAAAATATGAACTTATATGAACTGAAATCGTTTGAAGCCGTGCCGGGCATGGGTATTCGGGCTGAAATCAGCGTTGATGAGGAAAATGTTCAGATAACAGCGGGCAACCGGCAGCTGATGGAACACGATGCCGTCGATTGCACAGCGGCGGAGGACGCCGCGAGACGTCTGGCGGCCGAAGGAAAAACGCCGATGTATTTTGCCCGTAACGGCGTCTTCATCGGATTGATTGCCGCAGCGGACATTGTCAAAAACAACAGTGCCGAAGCGCTGGAGAAAATGCGGCAAGCGGGTCTTAAGACCGTCATGCTGACCGGGGACAATGAACGAACGGCTGCCGCCATGGCCTCGAAGCTTCCGATCGATGCTTATTATGCGGAGGTTCTGCCGCAGGATAAAGATGCGGTGGTCAGCAGCCTGCAGGCCGAGGGCGAAAGCGTCGTTATGGTCGGGGACGGCATCAATGATGCGCCGGCTCTGACCCGGGCGGATGTCGGCATGGCAATCGGGGCCGGAACGGATGTCGCCATGGAATCAGCGGATGTTGTCCTGGTGCGCTCGGATCTGATGGATGTGCTGACCGCCTTCAGGCTTTCGGAACGGACCATCCGGACCATCAAAGAGAATCTTTTTTGGGCGTTCTTTTATAATGTGATTAATATTCCGCTGGCGGCGGGTGTATTATATCCCCTGTGGAATATTACATTGAATCCGATGATTGCGGCCTTTGCGATGAGCATGAGTTCTCTTTTTGTTGTTTTAAATGCCCTGCGTTTAAACCGCTTTAAAGCAGAAGAGGGGACAGCCTATGAGCCGGCCGGAAAACGAGGCTTGGAAATCAGAACCGGGCTTTTGCCGCAGAGAGATAATGACAATAAACGTCAGGAATCCGGCAGGACGGCTTTCGCCGAAGAGAAGAAAGCGGCGCCTGCTGAAAAAGATAAAAAGAAGGAGACGATATCCGTGCAGAAAAGAATTTATGTGGACGGCATGATGTGTGCCCATTGCCAAAATCATGTGAAGAAGGCGTTGGAGGCGCTTGACGGCGTCAAGACCGCCGAGGTCAGCCTGGAGGAAGGCTATGCCGACGTCAGCCTGAAGGAAGATCTTCCGGACGAGAGATTCCGCGAGGCGATTCAGGAAGCGGGCTATACCCCGGGAAAAATTGAGGTGATCTGATGCAGGCGGACCGTAAAAAAGTCATGCGCAAGCTGAATATTGCCAAAGGGCAGTTAGAGGGTATTATCCGCATGGTGGAAGCGGATCGCTACTGCATCGATATTTCCACCCAGCTCATGGCGGTGATTGCGGCCCTTAAAGCTGTGAACCGAGACGTGCTGACGGCGCATCTTGAGCACTGTGTTCTGAATTCGCTGGAATCCGCAAATGAAGAGGATAAGGCGGAAAAAATTTCAGAGGTGGTCAAGGTGATTGAGAAGCTTTCTAAATAGTCAAGCCTTCTTTGCCTGCGTTTCGCTAAGGGCCCGGCGTTTCAGCCGGGCTTTCTTTAGGATCGAATCGGAAGGGCTTTTCTTATATAATGTTGCTGAGGAGAAATTTTAAAGAAAGCAGGAGAAAAACTATGAAGAAGAGGGGACTTTTTAAACGGTCTTTATTCGCTTTGCTTGCCGCAGTACTAGTTTTGTCTGCAGCAGCCTGCGGAGGGGCGTCAAGCTATCATCAAAAAAACACTGATGATTCCGTCATGTCCGCAGAGAACGGTGCGGATCTCAGGCCCGAAACGCTTGATACAACGACAAAAGATGAGGGAGAGTTGGTTTTGCCGGAGTCAGGCGAGCGCAAATTAATGCGATCGGCTGAACTTTCAATTGAAACCTATTCCTTTGATGACTTTGCGGCGAAAATTAAAAAGGAAGTCGAAGCGGCCGGCGGCTATATTGAAAACTCCTCCGTGGAAGGCAGCAAGGAGGACAGCTCACGCTGGGGAAAATATACCGTCCGGGTGCCGGATAAGGATCTCGACGCTTTTTTAGAAGCGATTAAGGGAGACGACAATGTCACACGGCAGAATATGTCGGAAGAGGATGTCACCTTAGAGTATCACGATACGGAAAACCGAATTACTGCGATTCGCACAGAGCAGGATACGCTCTTGAAAATGCTGAAGCAGGCGGAGAATCTCGAGGATGTCCTGGCGATTCAGTCACGCCTGACGGATCTCAGGGTTGAGCTGGAAAATTATGAGTCGCATAAGCGCTATATGGACAACCGTATTGATTATGCACTGGTCACCATTTATGTTGAGGAGGTCCGATCCTTTACCTCCGCACCGGAATATACCTATAAAGAAGAAATCAGAAGACGTTTCCGCGAAGGCACGGAGGATTTTGTCCGCTTCTTCCGGGATCTCAGTTTTGCGCTGGCGGGGAATCTTTTCTTTATCCTTCTTTTAATTCTGATCGTGCTCATCATCGTCTTGATCGTCCGGAATGCTTCCAAGCGTTCGGATGCCCGGCGCAAGAAGAGGGCAGAAGAAGCGGCAGCGAAGGGCTTTGGGCCGCCTTACCGGCAGCCGCAGCAGCCGCAGGGCGTAAGGCCGCCTCCTCCGGTGACGCCTCAGGCACAGCAGCCGCAGGCGAAAAAGGGCCCGGACCCGCTGCAGAAGAAAGTACACAGGACGGAGGCCGGGGACGCGGGCGAAAAGAAGAATAAACCTGATTAAAAAACGCTCGTTCTCTTGATTACAAGGGTCCCCCGTGAGTCTTTGGCTTGCGGGGGTTTTATCTTGTGATCAGACGCACAAAAATATGGATGTTCAAGGAATATTCATAGACAGAAATTGCTCTAAAGGCTAAAATAGCAACGAATAAGGATATTTAAACCTTATTGAGGAGGTCTTTATAATGAAGAAAATATTAGCCGCTTTGACCGCAGCATTAATGCTGGTCTTACCTCTCTCGGCATGTCAGGGAGGCAAAGAAGCAAAAACCGGTCTGGCTGTCCTGGTGTCAAATGATGACTATGCACAAAAGGAAGCAAAAGACGGTGAAGAGGGTGTTACCCAAGTGAACACCTTAGCCGCCGGTGCCCTCGTTGACAAAGACGGGAAAGTCATTAAGCTGCAGCTGGATGTGGTGCAAAGCAATTTTAATTATAACGAAGAAGGCAAGGTGACCACGCCTGCCGATACCGTGTTCAAAACCAAGAAAGATCTCGGCGAAGACTACAATATGAAAGGTGTCTCCGGGATCGGCAAAGAATGGTACGAACAAGCGGAAGCCTTTGAAGACTACGCAGTCGGCAAAACCGCCGCTGACATCCGCGGAATTTCCGTTGAAGAAGGCGTTCCGACTGAAGAAGATCTTAAATCTTCCGTGACCGTTGATATCGGGGACTGGCTTGAAGTGGCTGCACAGGCCGTTGAGAATGCGAAATCTTTAGGCGCAAGTGCAGACGATACCTTAGGTCTGGCCATCCATTCTACGGCGGGTCAGACGACGGAAGATATGGCCAGCCAATACAATTACTATGTGGCCAATACCTTTGATAAAGATAATAAGATCACGTCGAGCTACCTTGATGCAAGCATTGCCCAGTACAAGTTTGAAGACGGGAAAATGAGTGATGACCTGCATAAGGAAGTCAAGAGCAAACAGGTTCTTAAAGAAGATTACAACATGAAGGATGCTTCACCTATCGGAAAAGAATGGTACGAGCAGGCGGATGCCTTTGCCGAATGGGCAAAAGGCAAGACAGCTGCTGAAGTGGCCGGTGTTGCCGTTGACGCAGAAGGTCATCCGACCGATGAAGATTTAACCTCTTCGGTTACCATCAGCATCGGAGGATTCCAGGAAGTGTATCCTAAGAGCGCCGAAAACGCTAAGTAATTTTCAGGCAATTTAGTATACAATAAAAGGACTGCGGGAAATCGCAGTCCTTTTTTACGGAGATTTATATATGATGCCACACCTTAAACGCTTCAGGATACTGCCGCTGCTGCTGGCCTTGCTTATGGCCCTGCCGGCCTGCGGGAAAGAAAAAGAACTTTATCGGGCCCAGTTTTTTGAGCTCTTTGACACGGTCAGCTCTTTAGTCGGCTACGATGATTCCGCGGAAGCATTTCAGGCGAGAGCCGAGGCGGTCAAAGCAGATTTGGAAGAATACCATAAGCTCTATGATTTTTATGAGCACCATGACGGCTATTTTAATCTTTATGACATCAATCAGAAAGCCGGCCAGGGACCGGTGAAAGCGGATGAGCGCATCCTGGATCTTCTGGACTTTTCAAAATCGCTTTACGAACGCAGCGGGGGCAA
>CALLQJ010000119.1 GCA_938014865.1 uncultured Fastidiosipila sp. | reverse complement strand
CAAGATTTGAGGGGCTTTTTCTTTTTTTCGGATCTTTATCGGACATTGCAAGCTTTGCACGCTGTAAAAATCGTACTTTGTAATCCGGGAGATTACATATTTATTTAAGCACAGCATGCTCTCTAATGATGTCTTTATTGTCTGATAAGTTTGTCCGTTTGTCTGATGCCTGCTAAAATAGTCATAATTTCATAAACGGAGGACATGAAATTGGCTTACATAGCGACCGAGCTCCGCTCCTTTATAGAGATACAATCCATCATTATGATTCATTACTTCGAATATCCGCCGGACTTTTATTTCCCGGGCGAAGCGCATGACTTCTGGGAGATGCTTTATGTCGACAAAGGCCGCGTGGAAGTCGGCGCAGATGAAAAGACGCATACCCTTGAAGAAGGGGATATGATTTTCCATAAACCGATGGAATTCCACAGTATCCGCGCCCTGGGCGGAAAAGCACCGAATCTTTTTGTCGTGTCTTTTCAGGCAAAAGGCGAGGGGATGGCGTTTTACGAAGGACTTCTGAGCAAAGCGGATGAGACGGAGCGCCATTGCATCAGCCATATCATTCTGGAAAGCCGCAAAGCTTTTGCCTCGCCTCTGAATGTTCCGGCTGTCGAACGGATGGTGCGGCTCAGCGGCGATCATGCGGAGGCCGAGCAGATGATCCGCATTTATCTGGAAAGCATGCTCATCAGTATTAAAAGAAGAGAAGAGCGGGGCCTGGGCGGAAATTCGGACAAAACGAATATTCTGCTGCCTTATGTCAAGATGCCGGGCCCGGGCAAAATGGATCCGCGTTTCCATCAGGCCGTAGACTTTATGCTCAGGCATTTGAATAATAATTTCACGGTGGCAGAGTTTTCCGAAATTCTCCATATCTCCCGCAGTCATCTGCAGGCTTTATTCCGGGCGCATGTCAACTGCGGAATCATGCATTTTTTTCATCAGCTGAAAATTGACAAAGCCAAAGAAATCATCCGGGAAAAAGATTTAGACTTTTCTGAAATTGCATTCTTTTTAGGCTATCGCTCGCTTTCGACCTTTTCCAAGAAATTCAAATCCATGACAGGGATGAGTCCAAAAGCCTATCGGGAATCGGTCAAAGCCTATGCAGATAAGACGGCAGAGGAAAAGTAAATCTAGACGCAGGGGCATTTTAAAATCTGCAGCCTTTATAAAGCCAGGGGTGCCCTCAAAATTGTCACTTTTAAGATTCAATGACATTCAAGCGTGACATCTTGAATGACGCCCCGATGACTTGCTATAGTCGTAGCTGAACAGCATCCTTGCTTTTCGGCAGTTCACAAAAGGATGCGGTTTCGGATGATACCTGAGTCAAGCCTGCGTCGTTTTGCGCAGGCTTAAATTATTTCACAAAACTGAACGAGAGCAGATGCTTTAACAAAAGCCCTGCCGGGGATTTCTTCCATAAGGAGATTTTCAGCAAGAATGGAAAGCAAGCTTGACATTTCTTTCACATGCTCTATACTGGAAATGGAAAGTAAACTTAACATAAAGGAGGGAAGCAGGTGAAAAATCGACTGGAAGCTTTAAGAAAAGCGCGCGGACTGAATCAGGAAGAACTCGCGGATGCTTTAGGTGTTTCAAGACAGACGATCGGATCACTGGAAAACGGGCGGTATAATCCGTCCATTCTCTTGGCCTTTAAAATCGCAGATTTCTTTGATTTGACGATTGAAGAGATCTTTATTTATGAGGAGGAATCAAAATGAGCAAACGCAAAAATTATCTGATTATCGCAATCGCTATTGTCCTATTGGCTGCAGGTCTGATCATGGTAAAAGGCCTGCAAGATCCGTCCGCCTTTTTAAATGTCTTGTCCTATGTTTTGGTCGGACTCGGCTGTATTCTTTTCGGCCGAGGGATGGGACAGACGGTGAGTGCAAGAGTGCTGCAGCAATATCCGGAGACAGAGCGAAAAATGCAGATTGAGCGTTTTGATGAACGAAATATTGTTATCCGGCATGCGGCAAAATCCAAAGCTTATGATGTCATGATCTATCTTTTCGGAGCTTTGATCATTGCCTTCGGTCTGATGGAGGTCGGCATTGCCGTAATTCTTCTGCTTCTGGCAGCCTATCTTTTTGTATTGGCGACGGCTTTGTATTATAAAAGCAAGTATGAGCAGGAAATGTGATGATTGATGAACCTGTAAAGTGCAGGGGCCGTTTCATGAAGAAAGAAAAACCGTTCGCATTAAAGAGACGAACGGTTTTCTCTTATACAATCAAATTTTGATGAAGATACTTTTGTGTCTCGCGGGGACTGTGATTATTTAAATCCTTCACACTGTCACGCAGCTCCATTTTTACGGGTAATTGGACCTTTACGGGAAGACGCAAGGTTTTATTTAGTCTTATTTTGATTATCTGTACGGCAATAGAGCCCATTTCTACCTGCGGGATAGACATCGTCGTTAAACGAGGGACCAGGTAAGAGGACTCTTGGATATCATCGACACTGATAATACTGATATCTTCAGGTATCCTGATATTTTCTTCTTTGAAGCGTTTATAAGCACCGATCGCAATATTGTCATTGGCACAGAAAATGGCACTTACTCTCTGATGAAAACGGCTGCGTTTTCTTAAATTCAAAAATATCTCAACAGCACGGTAGCCGCCGGCCACGGTTAAATCGGTCGTAATACACGATAAGGTATTGGTCGGCAAATGCAGATTTTCTAGTTTATTGAAAAATCCGTAGTAACGAATTTCATTATTTTTTTTACCGATATAAAGGATGTAGCGATGCCCGCACCAGTGCAGATATTCAGCTGCATTTTCAGCAGCGGCATATCCATTGCACAAGACATTATCTATCTTTTCACAATTCGTATTCAGGGCAATTTGTACGTGAGGGGAGTAGCGCAGATTTAAATGTTTTTTCATCTCCTGCGGAACCCATCCTAATATAATAAAAGGATCTCTAATTGAAGAGGTTTCTTTGAAAATATCGGAAATTTTTGAATAATCGGCATAATTTATGCAATTCAGTCGGTAGCCGTTATTTAAGACTTCTTTTTCAATGCCGAACAAAACATTATCGTAAAATCTGTTTTTATTGTCTTCGGTGCTTTTTTCCCAGAAGGAAATAAAATTGATTTGGAGGTTTTCTGCTGAAGAAGCAGGCAGTTTTGCATTTGATTTCAATGCGCGTGCTGATTCGTTGAATTGATAGCCTGATTCCAGCGCCAATTTCCAAATTTCTTCCTTCAAGGCTGGTGAACAAGCTTTGGGTATATTGTTGAGTACCCTCGAGACGGTGGAGACCGATATTCCTAGTTTTTCAGCGATATCTTTTTGTGTCATGGTTGAACCTTTGTGCAAGTGAATGTTGACGACGTATTGCAAATTTGTACATATTACCTTTTTGTTCATAATTTGCGAAATCATGCAAACGATTGGGTAAAATGTCGTTGTTAATTTGTATATATGACCTTAGCATAAGGATAAAGTTAGATCAAATTGTGCAATAGCATAAATAAATACAGAGATGGACAGTGAGTCAAATGAAAATTTATTGGGGTGACATACATAATCATTGCGGAATCACCTACGGTTTCGGGAAGCTGGAAAATGCTTATTAAAAGCAAAAGAACAGCTGGATTTTTGCGCCGTGACGGGCCATGCGATGTGGCCGGATATGCCGGAGAGAAATGAAGATACCGCTTTTTTGATTGATTTTCATTTAAACGGTTTCAGAAAACTCAAAGAGAATTGGGAGAAGATAAAAAAGATTACAGAAGAAGCGAACAGCCAAGATTTTGTAACGTTCCATTCTTACGAAATGCATTCTTGTGCATACGGCGACCACCATCTCGTCTCGCCCGATAAAGACATAGAGCTTCTCTATGCCGGGTCCCCGAAAGAATTGCTTGAGAAATTAAAGCAGCGGGCCATTATGGTGCCCCATCATATTGCTTATACACCCGGGTATCGAGGCATAGACTGGGATGCTTATACAGAAGATATATCTCCGATTGTTGAAATTTATTCCAAACACGGACTGGCCTTAAATGCCGATGCCCCCTTTCCTTACTATCACAATATGGGGCCTCGGGATGATCGGAATACCGTGTATGAAGGGCTGAAAAAAGGCAAACGCTTCGGCTTTGCAGCTTCGACGGATCATCATGCAGGGTACCCGGGGTCTTACGGGGACGGCAAGATCGCCGTTTTGGCAGAGACGCTCGACCGGGAAAGTATCTGGCAGGCCATTCATGAGAGAAGATGCTATGCCGTTACCGGCGATAAAATCCGCTGTGAATTCAGCGGAAATGATCGGCCAATGGGTTCGATACTGCCGGCTGATACCCGCAAAATAGATTTGCGTTACAAGGTGGAAGCGGATTACGCAATAGATAAAGTCATATTATATAAAAACTTAAGACCCGTGCAGATTACGAACGGAGAATTCCTCGGAGAGGATACCGAACATGCCGGAACCTACAAGCTGCGTTTTGAATTCGGCTGGGGCAATAACACGGATGCACTTTATAAATGGGATTGTACGGCTGAAGTAAAAAATGCAAAGATTCTTCATCATCAGTCTTGCTTCAGAGGCCGCAATGTCTTAGCCCCTCACACGTTGGATACCGCTGCCTATGATGATGTGAACGCTATCGATAATAAGGTCTTAGGCAAGAATGATCATGAAATCCGCTGGCAGTGTTTTACGACGGCTAACATCACGACGCTGCACCCCGCTACCCAGCAGATGATTCTGGAAGTAGAGGGCGATGAAAAGAGCGAACTGCTGTTAACGGTCAACGGCCGCCGGCATCATTTTACTCTGCGTGACTTAATGAAACAGGGATGTACTTACCAAGTCAAAAAGTACACCTCGCAGGCTTACAAGATTTACAAGGCGCTTCCTGAATCTTCCTATTTAGTGACAAGAGAAACAGAAGACAACTGCAGTTCCGGTGATTTTTATCATCTGGAGGTCTATCAGAAAAACGGATCATGCGCTTTTGTGAGCCCTGTATTTATTGATTAAAGACTGTTATTTCAAAACAAATTATTTAATAAACAAAGTGATTTTGCACATAGGAAGGGAGGTTAAAACGTGTGCAAATCATACAAAATTTGAAGAAAGGTAAAAAAATGAAAAAGAGAAGTATCTTATCAAAACTATTAAGTATTGCTTTAGCTTCAAGCGTTTTGGTCGCCTGTTCTCCATCAAATCCTGATGATCAAGGAGATACAGATGATAACAATAGCAATAAAACAGAGGTCAAATCGCCTGATTCTGAAGAAAGTGATAATCCCGAAGACTGGCCGACCATGACCTGGATTACAGGCGGAACATCTGCAGAAGTTGATGACAATGCAGAAGTGGTCAAAAAGATAGAAGAACGTTTTAAAATTGATCTCAAAGCATGGCGCGTTGACGATACCAACACGATGGCTGTCCGCTTGGCCGGCGGTGAAATGCCCGATGTTATGGTAATCGGCAATCTGGCGCAATTACCGGAATATGTAAAGCAAGGTATTCTGCATGAGATGCCCCTGGATGAACTTCAGGAAAAAGCCCCGAATTACGCCAAAGTTTGCGATGAGCAAAATGATCCGACCTTCTGGAGCACGCTTATGTACGACGGCAAAAACTGGGGAGCCCCTCAGCCTATGGAAGCTGTCCCGATGGCTATGATTTGGCGAAAAGACTGGCTGGATAAACTCGGTTTAGAGCTTCCTGAAACCATCGAAGAATATGAAAAGGTCCTGACGGCCTTCGTTGAGCAGGATCCTGACGGAGACGGCAACGCCAATACGGCAGGCATGGCCGAACGTGCCTTTAACGCCTTCTTCGGCGCCTACGGTCTGCGCTGCGTAACCGGCGGAAATCCTCATTTCAAAGTCAGTGAAATGCAGCTCGGAGAAGACGGCGTACCTTTCTTCCCGTGGATTCGTCCCGAGGCGAAAGAAGTCTTAACTTTACTGAATGACTGGTATAACAAAGGGATCATCGATAAAGAATTTGTTACCGGTGAAAATAACGGCGGATACGCCTGGCTGAGCCATTCCTTCATGAATGACCGGATCGGTCTTACCTGTGCACAGCCTTATCATTATCTGATCGGTCCGGATCAGACAGATGAAAAGAACTGGGGAATCTGCATGAGAGAGCTGAAAGCCGTCAATCCGGACGCTGAAATTGCATTCGGTCCGGCACCTGTCGGTCCTGACGGGAAATCCGGTACGGAAGGCTGGAATAAAGTCGGTCGTTTCACGGCGCTGACGACGAAAGCTTTCGAGGATCAGAGAGTTGTCGATGCTTTCTATCAGATGCTCGATGATTACTACTCTGACATGGACTATGCAAGACTCGTGAATTACGGCATCAAGGGCGTACACTGGGACGATGACGGCGCAGGTCCTTACAGAATTATGGAAGGCGTGCAGCTGAGAGAACAAGGCGTCCTGCAGGTCGACTTCGGCTCTACGGTCAAGTATGCAAGCGAAGTGACTAAATCTAAAACGGATTTCGGCCATTCCGTTACGGGCAACGGCTATTTCCGCTTCCCGGCACCTCCCGTTGATGAGTTCGCTGAGGTACAAGACACCTTAAATACCCTCACGAATGAAGCGTATTTCGATATGATCTCCGGCAAAAAACCAATTGATTACTTTGAGACCTTTGTTGAAGAGTTCAAGAAGGCCGGCGGACAGGCAGCTGAGGAAGCTGTGCAAAAAGCATACGCTGAAAAAATAGCGCAGATTGAATAATTGTTTATATCTTAGCAGGTGCCTTCGGGCACCTGTTAAGAATCATTTCGCACTACACGCTATACGATATGTGTTAAATAGGAGAAAAAATGAAACGAAAATCCGGCTCTAATCAAGATGCAGTTGTTCTCCCGAAGAAAAAAGAAGGTTTTATTTTTAACATCACCAGATATAAGGATTACTATTTAATGCTTTTACCGGGTCTTATCTTCTTTCTGATCTTCAGATATGGTCCGCTTTACGGATTAACAATTGCATTTCAGGATTACTATCCGCTCAAAGGTATTTCCGGCAGTGAATTCGTCGGTTTAAAACATTTCCGTGCATTGTTCACGAATCCGTTCTTTAAACGCGTTTTCCGGAATACCGTGATCATCAGTATTTATAAGTTTTTAGTGAATTTTCCGGCTCCCATCTTTCTCGCATTAACGATTAATGAGATCCGAAATCTCAGATATAAGAAAGTCATGCAGTCCATATCTTATCTGCCGCATTTTCTCTCTTGGGTTGTCGTTTCCGGTATTATGATGGAATTTTTATCCCCGAGCCGAGGTGTTATTAACGTTATTTTGAAGAACTTAGGGCATGAGCCGATTTTCTTCATAGCAGATGCCCGTTATTTCAGAGGGATGCTGGTATTAACCAGTCTTTGGAAGTCCATAGGCTGGGGATCCATCATTTATCTTTCCTCCATTGCGGGAGTTGATCCGGAGCTTTATGAAGCCGCCGCCATTGACGGTGCCGGCAGACTCCGCAGAATCTGGCACGTCACCTTGCCTTCGGTAATACCGCTTTTGACGATAATGCTTATCCTGCAGTCCGGGAAAATATTAAACGACAGTTTCCAGCAGGTCTATAACTTCCTGACAGTGCCGACGATGGAAGTCGGTGATGTGATATCCACCTTCGTGTACAGAACCGGTATTCAGGAAATGAACTCCAGCTTCTCAACCGCAGTGAACCTGTTTAAAAATATTATTTCATTTGTAATGGTTATTGCGACGAATGCTATCGCCAAACGGATTAATGAGTATTCATTGTGGTAAATACAGGAGTTTAATATGGTAAAAACAAAAGACAATAAAGAAAAGAGCCGAAAAATAAAAAAGAGCGGCGAAGATTATCTCGTAGATATAATTGCCTATGCATTTGTTACAATTTTAGCTGTTACCATTATCCTGCCCTTTTTGCAGGTAATAACAATATCTGTCAGCCCGTCGAGTGTTGTGAATGCCTACGGTTTTCATCTCTATCCGAAACAATTTGATTTCAGTGGTTATAAAAGGATTGTTTCTGATAAATTATTCTGGCACAGTTACTTAATTACGATACTGCGTACCGTAATCGGTACGAGTCTGGCTGTGTTTTGTACGGCGGTTATGGCCTATCCGCTTTCTATTCAAAAGCTTCCTTATCGCAGCGGCATCATGAAATTTATTGTATTCACCATGTATTTTTCCGGCGGTTTGATCCCGACTTATCTTTTAATTCGGGGCATAGGACTTTACAATAATTTCTTGGTTTACATTATTCCGAGTATTATTTCCGCCTACAATTTAATTATTATCAGAAATTACTATATGAGCGTGCCGCGTTCACTGGAAGAATCTGCCGAAATTGACGGGGCGACAGGCATGCAGGTCTTAATTAAAATAATGATTCCCTTATCCAAACCTGTTTTAGCTACGGTTGCCTTGTGGGTGGCCGTCGGTCACTGGAATTCCTGGCAGGATAACATGATCTATGTGACAAATAAAAAATTGTTTGTTTCACAATATGTTTTGCAGATGATTTTAAAAAGCGGACAAACACAGGATATGGAGATGACCACCGATGTTGTGGTGCATACCGAAACCATGAAAATGGCAGCTTTGGTGCTCACCATGATTCCGATCGTCTGTGTTTATCCCTTTGTTCAGAAATATTTTGTGAAAGGCATCATGATGGGATCTCTGAAAGGATAAAGACGCTACGTGTGAGAAATTTCTCCTTATAAAGCGCGCTGTGTAAAAGAAAGGATCCGTATGAGTTCAGCAATCTTCAAAGAAAATCTGAGTCTGAAAGACGCCTATGAGCGATTGAAAAAAGATCAAAGACATGCCGAACAGATGAGAAAAGCGGCAAAGGTATTAGACGAGCACTTTCCTGAGGTGAAAGCACGTATTCTGGACAAGGCTGACGATGCCTATAACGGCTATGTTCTGCTGCCCGGTTCTCCTAAACGTGAATTTATCGGGAATCCCCCGCTTTGGCATGAAAATCCTTTTCATAACAAAGAATATAACTACCAGCTTAACCGCATGAATTATTGGCTCCCGATGCTGCAGGCTTATTACTTTACCGGGAAAAAAGCATATCTCGAAAAAATTGTTTTGGAGATGCAGGATTGGGTAAAAAACGTAAAACCGCCTTATGCCCTGGATGATGAACGGGCTGCTGCTTACCGCGGATCAGCCGGGAAAGAGTGGAGAATTCTTGAATGCGGCATCCGCTTGTATAAGACCTGGGGTCCTTGTCTGGAACATCTGATGGGGCACGGCCTTCTTGATTACGATACCTTTTCAGATGTCTTCGATATTCTTTATTTTCAGGCGGACATGATTGATCGTTTGTCGGATGAAATATGGCCCTTAGCCGATCACAATCATTATCTGATGGAAAATTTGGGCTTGTTGAAATTCGCAGGTATCTTTCCCGAATTAGAAACCGCCGATAAATGGAAAAAGAAGGCTGCCCGGAGTTTGGCCAAAGGCATGAAAGCGCAGGTTCTCGAGAGCGGAGCACAGATTGAAGGCTGTCCGTCTTACCACAATAGCTGTACCTTCTGGTTTGCTTTGGGCTTGCGTTTCGGGCGCTTATACGATGTCGATTTCCCCGATTGGTATGCTGAACGTCTGAGCTCAATGGGCGAGTGGGCAATGTACATGACCCGGCCTGACGGCAATAATATTCCCTGGGGGGATTCCGGTGCCATCGGTTCGACTTTGGCTAAGTCCGCCGTCTGTATTTATATGGGAACAGGCAAACGTGAGTGGATGCAGTATTCTGCGTATTTGGGCCAGAAAAAATATTTAATGACAGAACTTGGCATTATGATCTGGCATATGGATTCGCCGGAAAAATTTGCGAAAGATTTTGCCGAAGCTTTAAATAATCCGATAAAACCGCCATATCCTGAAAGTACGTGGAATAAAGAGATGAAACAGGTGCTCTTGCGAAACAGCTGGGAGCGTGACGGATCGGTCTGTCATTTTTCCTGCCGCAGCCCGGTTCAAAACCTCCATGCGCACATTGATCCTTGCGCATTTGATTACAGCTTACGAGGCCGGGTACTTGCTCCGGATCCCGGAAAATATACCTATGAAGACGGAGAAGACCGGGAAAATTTTAAAAGCATGCGCTGGCATAATACCCTTATGCTGAATCATAAAAATGCCTGGGACTATATTTCATCCTGGGCGTACGGGCCGCAGAAAGAAGGGAATATACTCGCATTGAAAGAAGACCCCGATGAAGGTTTCGTGTACAGCTTCGGCTTCCACGATAACTATACAGGCAAAAGGCATACAAGGGCTTTGCTTCTCTTTTCTGACGGTGCGCTCTTGATTGCGGATCGTCTGGAAAATCCCGAGGCGGGCGATGTCGTAAGTCTCAGCTTTAATATCGATTCTGAACAGATTGACTGCTCCGGCAATGCTGCCGTCATCAGTCAAGATGGAAAAAAGAGAGCCGCAGTTATTTCCTCCATGCCGTTTAAAGCAGCAGAAGCGGCAAAGATTTCCTTGATCCGTGATAAAGCGGAGCCTTCCCGGCTTTTAAGCTATGAAGAGAGCATAAAGCATCCTGTGAAGAACGCTTTTTGGGCAAGTTTATTTACGCCCGATATTCCCGCTGAAGGGGAAGAGATGACGCTTGAGCTAAAGCCTGAAGGCGGCGATCAGGTCGTTTTGCATTTGAAAAAAGCAGAGGGCGGACGAAAGCTTCTGCTTGACTTTAAGAACTATACGATTGAAGGTTTGAAATGAAAAAGAAAGCCAATATCCTGTTTTTAATGACCGATGAACATCGCTACGATGTGCTGGGGTTTATGGGCAATGATATTGTAAGAACCCCTAATTTAGACAGATTAGCGAAAGATGCGGTTGTTTTTGAGAATTGCTACACACCCTATCCGCAGTGCGTGCCGGCCAGACAATCCATGGCCTGCGGAAAGCTGCCGCTGAACTGCGGCTGCCCGGATTTTGACAGCGATTTAGCACCGGGCTACAGAACCTTTGCCCGGACATTTACTGAAAATGCCTACAATACCGTGTGCTGCGGAAAACTTCATCATAAAGGAATTGATCAAATGCAGGGCTGGTCAAAACGCATCGGTGCCGATATGCAGATCAGCAGCCAATTCATTGAAAATTTAGATCATGAGGCCTTGAAAAAATACCGGACGCCGAGGCCTGAAATGCGCTGGAGCAATTGCAAAGAAGTGCTCAGAGCGGGCGTCGGCAGGGCACGGCACATCATTGACGACGAATATACCACCTTGGGCGCACTTAACTTTATTGAGGAAGTTCTGGAGTCGCCGTACTACGACAAACAACAATTAAATCAGCCGATATTTTTAATGCTGAGTCTGGTCTTGCCGCATTATCCCTTCCAATGTGATGAGGCGCTCTTTAAATATTATTTGAACCGCGTGCCGATATACGGAAAAGAGGAAGTTTTATCAGAGCATCCCTGGCTCTCACAAAAGCACCTGGAAATAGGGCTTGATGTGAAGGAACGCGACATTCGCCGGGCTGCTGCTGCGTATTACGGCATGGTCGAAACAGCGGACAAAAATATAGGATTGGTCTTAGATAAATTAGAAGAGGCCAATCAGAATTTAGATGATTGGATCATTGTCTTTACTTCTGACCACGGGGAGATGTTAGGGGAGCACGGTGTCTGGGCTAAGCATAAATTTTATGAAGGCAGTGCCAAGGTTCCTCTGTTTATACGCTGGCCTGAAAAGTATGCCCCCCGAAGGGTGGAGAGCAACGTCAGCTTGATCGATCTTTACCCGACTTTATGTGAACTTACAGGATTGCCTTATCCCGATGACCTCGACGGACGCAGTCTGACGCAGCTGATGGAAGGGGACGATTCTGCCTGGCGAAATGAGGCCGTCAGTCAATACAAAGGCGGCTTCGTCATGATTAAAGAAGGGAACTTAAAGTATCAATATTACGGAAGTGAAATGGAAGAAGTATTATTTGACCTCAGCGAGGATCCGGATGAACTCCGGAATTTCGTGCATGATCCGCAGTATCAAGACAGCCTTCAGCAGCTGCGTGATCGGGCACGTGCATTAAATTTTACGATTGCTGAGAACAAATAGGGGTTATCATGTTGTGCCGGAGAAGCCGGACGATTCCGGCGAATGAAGACGATTTTCATTTTGAAGATCTTATAAGACAAATGCATACGGATAACGCATTGCTCTTAAAGGCAAGGCGTTATTCGGAAAAAGGCGATGCAAAAAAATGCCGGGAACTCGTTTATACGTATTTTTACGAACGTGAAAATGCCTTTTTTATATTTGATGACAGGCGCTCAAGCTCCGAGACGCAAAAGCCTTTTCATTCTATCTATCAATATCAGCTCTCCTTAGGCTACAGAGGCGATGATTTTGAAGGCTTCGTCCGGGATTTTGCCGAAAGATATATCGAAGAGAAGATTTACACGATTGTCGGATCGGAAAAGATTGTAAACTTAGACGGAAAGCCTGAGCATTTGCCGCGCTTTAATTTAAAGCGAGATGCTGCGAAACGGCATCGCAAAGTCCACGATATGTTTGTCCGGGGACATCTGATTGAAGCCTTAATCCTTTATTATGGAAAAACAAAATCAGAAAAAGCACGCCGGGCTTTTCTTGAGTTTATGAAGCTCTTCTGGAGAGAATATCCTTTGAAGGTCGAAAATTTTTCATCTTCTGCTTCGAAATTTATGATTACGCAGGACAGGGATGTGATGAGTGCGGGCTGGCTGCTCTTTAATTACATGAATCTGCTTTATTCGCAGCTCTTATATGATTGCGGTGCGGATTTTTTCTGTGAAGTATTAAGCCATATTTATTTCTTGAGCCTTCAGTTTACGAGATTTAATGAAGACAGCTACAGACCTTATAATCATCATCTTTGGGAACGGGGGATTGTTCCCTATGCTTTATCTCTTGTTTTTTCTGAATTCGCCGAATTTGCTGCTTTGAAGTTGCGCGCCCGGGACATTATAAACAAGCATGTGACGGAAGACTTTAATGATGCCGGCGGCTACAGCGAACACTCTTTAGGGTATTGGGCAGAGGCCGCTTTGGGCGAAATGCTTTTTAAAGCGCAGATTATCGCTTCAAATAATAAGGAAATTTTATTGACAGACGACGCGTTTGCCAAAATTGATAAAAGTTTTGATGTCCTGGCGACGATAGCCCCGCCTTCTGCGTGCTATCCGGCATTGGGCGATAAAGACGGACCGATCGTGGATGAGATCCTTTTGCTCGGGGAAGAATTTAGCGGAAATGAACACTGCCGAATGGTCAGGGCGCTGCGAAACGGCGGTCTTGATCACATAACACTGCCCCCGGATTTTGCGGATGAAGAAGCCGGTTTTGTGTCGCTTCGCGATAATTATTCCCGGGAGGCTTCGCAATTATTCATGCCCGTAAAAGTGAACGCAGGTGGCTCCGGACATAATCATATGGACCTGCTCTCCTTGAACCTCACGCTTCACGGCGAAGCCGTCTGCGGGGAACCTTATGCCGGGCATTTATATCATACGGTGCGGATGGGATCAGAAATAAGAGGCTTCATGTACAACATGTGCTCGCATAACACGGTGCTGGTGCACGGCAGCTGTGTACAAGGCAATGATAAATACAAAAACAGATGGGGCGTTTATAAGCCGGACAGTACCCTTGATGCGTTCAATTCCTATCCGGAGGGCGCCGAAGTCATAGTGTCTCATAATGCGTACACATTCTGCCGCCACAGCCGCCGCATCGTTTTTCTGCGGACCGGGGCAGTAGATATCAGCGATCGCATTATCCGCGGAAACAGATTAAAAAAAGCACATATTCAGCGCTGGTATTTACATAAAGGCATAAGTGCCGAGCGTTTAGACGAAGACATGCTGCTTATACAAGGCCGCAAGGTCCGGATGATCTGGCTTTTTGAAGGCCATCACGAGATTAAAATTTACAAGCCGCGTTTCCTTCTTGAAAACCGCTACTTCCGGGAAAGCGATCTCGCAGACGTTATTGACGTTTATTTCGGACCCCCGGAAGAGCAGAGCGGCAATCCCTTGCTGTCTGAGCTCCGGCTCCTTCAGATAGACCTGAGTGAACAGGATACCATCTCCTGCCGAAAGGCAATTGAACGCGGGAGACGGTATTTGAAAAATAAAGAAAGAATAAAGAATGCGCGAATGACCATTCAAGCATTGAAAGAAATAAGGGGTGTATAAAATGAATTTAAAAGAACTGATGACAAGGGAAGAAAGCAGTGATTCCTTAATAAAAGAAGCACGCAAGGCAGCCTTGCGGCAGACCGCGTCGTGTCTGCCGGAGTTTTCCGAAGATTTTAAATCCATTTATTCCGTTCGTAATTTTTACGAAAAGGCAGATAATATTTACTGGACAAATGGCTTCTGGACCGGTGAACTCTGGCTGACTTATGAAGAAACAAAAGATGAGAAATACAAAGACGCCGCCGTAAGCCAGGTGAAAAGCTTTAAAAAAAGAATTGAAGAGGGCATTAATACGGATACCCATGATTTAGGGTTTTTGTATTCGCTGTCTTGTGTGGCTGCTTATAAATTAACGGGCAAAGATGAATATAAAAACATTGCGCTCAAGGCTGCCGATAAACTGGCGTCCCGATTCCATGAAAAGGGGAAGTTTATTCAAGCATGGGGGAGTCTGGAAGAAAGCGACAATTATCGCCTGATCGTCGATTCCCTGCTCAATGTACCGCTCCTCTTCTGGGCGGCCGAGGTCTCCGATCAGCCGAATCGCTATGCGGAAATAGCTAAAGAACATGTAAAGACGACCTTAAGCGTTGTTGTAAGGGACGATTATTCTACCTACCACACCTATTATTTCGATCACAACACCGGCCGGCCTTTGCGGGGCGAAACCCATCAAGGCTATTCCGCGGATTCCGCATGGGCTAGAGGACAGGCCAGATCGGAA
>CALLQJ010000118.1 GCA_938014865.1 uncultured Fastidiosipila sp. | reverse complement strand
AAGCCTTTTAAACGCTCGCCGCCGACGCTTTTTTCTATGCGCTGCACCGATCCCGCAAACATCGAAAGCAGGCTGCGGAAGCCGTAATATTGCTGATGGCCTTTGAGCAGTACCCGGATCATGAACGCAGTGCTCCGTGGTATTCGTCATAGTAGGCCAGGATCAGATCCACGACACGCCCGTAGCTTTTCACGCCGTCTTCCACCTTATTCGCTTTAAGGTAGGCATGATTCACCTGTGTGGAAATCGTTTCCACCGGTCCCTCATACTGCCGCCAGAAACGCCGGCCGGCCAGGATATCTTCATAGGCTTCCGGACGGATCGCCTCCAGGAGACGTCCCTGTTTTTCCCGGTCATTTCGTCCCAGCGCATTATTCACGTAAGAAAAGCCCGAGAGCCAGCAGGCATAGCGTACTTCTTCATTCTCATGCAGAATGCCGTTGTAAAAAGCCAGAAAATTCGCCTCATCTTCCCGGGCGAAGCCGTAGGAATGGGCGACCTCATGCATGGCGGTGAAAATAATATCATCGGCGGGCGGGGCGATATTGACGCTCGATTCGGTGATGAACGGAACATAGACGCCCGTGATGCCGGTATAAGACCAGTAGTGTGACAAAATGACCGGCTTGGTGCGGACCGGTCCCCGGTAAAGATGTTCCCGGACAAATTCATTGTCGCCCGCCTCGGCCCGTGTCTTATACGCATCGGCGGATAAATACATCACCTCATCCAGGCTTAAAGCCGGGGCAAAAAGCCCCTCCTCTGTCCTGGAGACTTTATCCGTCAGTGCGTTGACTTCATCGGCCAGCCACAAGCCGGCATTCAGAAGATCGTCCGCGCTGCGGGCTTTGGCCGGAAGGCCTAAATTTTCGTGCAGCGGCGCCCGATGATAGCAGAAGCCGAAATTCAAGTGAAAAAGGCAGAAGCCCAGGCAAAAGACCAGATAGAGTCCTTTGGCCCACTTCAGCAAAAATGCCTTGCGCCCGTCTTTCCGGATCAGGCGGACAACGGAAGCAATAATGCCTGCGAGCAGGAGGATGCCGCCTATCACTACGATTGCTTCCGTGAGCGAGAAGGGAATAAAGGTGTTCAGATAACGCGGCAGATAAGTGATATACGGGAAAACATAGCGCGCAGCCTCGCCCGCCTGCGCATTCTGCTGGCAAATCTTTAAAAAGACATAGGCCGAAAGGGTGAAAATCAGAGGCAGCCAAAAAACCGGGCGGCGCCAAAAACTCTTTGTTTCAGCATCCTCCCGCGCATCCGGCGGCACGGCGGTCCCGGCAGCATTTATGATTTTTTTCGGCTTATTTTGTTTCATCGTTTCTCCCGTCCGCGTCATAATCGGCCGCTGATTTTTAAGCAAAGCCCGATCAGCAAAAGCAGGATCGGCTGATGCAGGGCATAGACCCAAAGCGGATGCCGGCCTAAAAACAAAAGCGGGCGCCCGGCCCTAAGCATCACCCGGCGGCATCCTGCCGAGCAAAGGCTTTTCTTTTCATTATAAAATATGCGTCCGATGCCGGCCCCTAAAAGGAACATGCCGAACCAAGGGAAAAGCGGGAGATAATCCGCCTGTCCCGGCAGGTCCGGGCGGTAAAGCCCGAAAATAAAAAAGACATTATGGCTCAGGTAAGGGCTCCGGGCCGCGGCCGTGCCGTAATATAGAAAAAGCATGCTTAAGACAAGCAGCAAAAGGCTCAGCTTATCGCCCTCCGGCGGAGCCGGGCTTTGCTTCTCTTTACGCGTCAGGACGGCGTAGAGGAATATCCCCAGACTGAGCTGGTGGAAGACGTTAAACCAGACGTGAAGCTCCTGATGTGTAAAAAAGCTGACGGCTTCAAACACCAGCGTGACGCCGAGGGCAAAAAGGAAAATGCGCAGGGCCCTTTTAAAATTATTGCGGGAAAAGGTGCAGCTGATGCAGGAGACGGTCATAAAGAGAAATAAGATGACCGGGCGCAGCCAGTCCGTGAACCAGACCGTATCCTGAAACGCGAGCATATCCTGCCCGAAAATGTGGCGGATATCGTAAAGGGTGTGATGAGCGAGCATTAAAACAATGGCCAGGCCGCGCAGAAGATCCACTTCCGCAATCCGTTTTTCATAAATTTCGCCCGGACTTTTTCTGCTCATCTCTTTGCCCTCCCCGTTTCCGTTCAGTATAAAGAAAAGGACAGCCTCTTTCCAGACTGTCCTTGTTAAATTTCTGAATGAATGATCGGATCGCTGTAAATGATCCGATCGCTGTCCGATCACTGCACCGCTCAGCTGTTGGCGGCCCGGCGGAGATGTTCCATCGTCTTGTCTTCCTGATCCGAGCTCAGGCCTTCGGAAATGGCCGTGTGTCTCGGTGTGATGACAAAGACTTTGTTCGAAATCGGCATCACGTGTCCGTCCAGGGAAAAAGCGGATCCGGAAAGGAAGTCCATCACGCGCTGGGCGGGGCGGTTATCCATTCCTTCAAAATTGCAGATCACCACACGTCCGGCCCGCAGTTCACGGGAAATAGCCTGTGAATCTTCGATGCTCTTCGGCCGGATGACCAAAACTTCCTGAGTTTTTACGGGATTAAATTCTACCACGCGCGGTTCGGAATACTCTGTTTCTTCGGCTTCCTCATTCAGGAAATCGGGGCGAAAAAAATGTTTATGCTCGCGTTTGCGCGGCTCCGGCTCTTCATAACAGTATTCCGGCTCGTCGTAATAATCTTCTGTATCGTCGTCTGTCATATAGTCTTCCCACTTCGCATTCTGATCAATCCAGTCCTCATCGGAACCGGCATTCGTCATCGTGCTGCCGGAAATAAAATCTTTAATCGTGTCAAAAAACCGGGTCATTGGAGCAACCGCCCTTCCAAGATGATGTGTCCATTATAGGTGTACAAAGATCAAGATACAAGTCCGCTGCTCATAGAATATTATTTTGTAATCTTCCCGTAATCATATTGAAAAACTTCTGATAAGAGCCTTATTTAAGGGCTGAGCGGCGTTTTTTAGCCGTAATTCCGCTGTCCGAGTATGGCGGAACCGATTCTGAGATCTGTCGCTCCACAACGGACAGCAATCTCATAATCATGACTCATACCCATGGAAAGACGATCAAAGCGTGCCGCTTTTTCCTCCGGCATCTCCGTTTTAAGCGTTTCCGCAAGCTTCCGGACGCCGTCAAAGGTTTCTTCGATCCGTTCTTCGGAGACATCATACTCGGCCATCGTCATCAGGCCGCGCAGATGCAGTGACGGCAGGGTCAAAAGTTCCGGCAAAGCTTCTTTGACGCCTTCCGGGCTGAAGCCGTGCTTGCTCTCTTCTCCGCTGTAGTTGACCTGCAGCAGAATCTCTTCAGTTACATTTCTCTTTTCTGCCTGATTTTGTATACGGCGTGCGAGCCGCAGCGAATCCACGGAATGGATCATGGCCATTTTTCCGGAAATGTATTTTACTTTATTGCGCTGCAAGGTCCCGATCATATGCCAGTTTACCTCGGCATCGGTTTCGGCCAGCTCCTCCATTTTGGCCGTCAGTTCCTGCACACGGTTTTCCCCGAAGTCTCTTTCTCCTAATTGCCACAAGGCATAGGCGTCGGAAGCGGGATGATTTTTTGTCACAACCAAAAGACGAATCTTTTCGGGATCACGCCCGCAGGACTCGGCCGCCTCTGCGATATTGCGCCGGACGGTCTTAAGATTTTTGCTGATCTCTTCTTTTCGTTTTGTAAATTCATCACTTAATTCCACGTTTATACTATCCTCCGAGTTGTTCACCCGCACTTACGGCGGCGGGATTTTGCACGATAATGCTGCCGGTCGTCACTTCATTATGAGCGCCGATGGGCGATGCGATAATGGCATAATCCTCATCGCTTTTCAGCACTTCCACCTGCTCTTCATAGACATAACCCGAACGTACCAGCATGACGAGCGCGGACGAACTGTTGTGCTCATCGGGAAAACGCAAGGCTTCTTTGGGCACTTTGAGTCCCCGTTCGGATTCAAGCAGGATTTTTGCGTTCAAAAAGCGCCGGTTAATCAGCGGGGCCAATTCCGTATCGCTTTTAAACAGCAAAAAAAGATTTTCATTATCCGCTTCGCTGAACACGACGCGGGCGTTTTCAATGCGTACGCCTTCCTCCGGAAATTCAATTTCGTAGCTGCGGTCATCCGGGAAATCGCCGGGGCGCATGTCCGGCAGCAGGAAGGCAATATACTGGCTGACATCCCGGACAATAAAGGCAATGTCTTCGGCCTGATTCACTTGTCTTACGGCACGGACGGGGGCGTCGGCGGATTTCTTCATGATGCTTTCCATCTCTTTCGGTGTTTTGCTCATCAAAAGATCCGCATTCAAAAGAGCCGTCAGGCTGTCCGGCGCATAGGACACCAAGCCGCTCAGCGGAGATTTCACGTCGACGGCATAGCCGGCTAATCTTGTTTCCGCATTCTGCTTCTCCGCCAGAAGGGCATTTAAGACCTCGTCATCTCCGGCATAGTCCATCAGGCGCTCATTGCGCTCATCCACAATGACCTGCATTCTTTCGGCCAGAACGGCCGTATCATTCAGATTCTCCAGACGGGCACTCCTTCTGATCTGATTGACCAGAGGCAGGAGCTTGTCGTCCGTACTTTCATAAATCATTTCGGCATGTCCGAGTTCACCTGCTGCCATCAGTTCGAGCTGCCGGGTTGATATTTTGTATTTGATCTCTTCAAGCTCCTGATAAAGCGCCTCGCCCTGCGGCGAAATCACCCGGCCCAGGACCTGATTCTTGCGGACTTTATCGCCGTCGTTGGCCGCCGGCAAAAAGGTTCCGCCGGCCGGTGCGTCCAGCAGCACCTCGTCTCGGACCAGCAGCGCCCGTTCATAAAGTTCCGAAACAATCGTGCCTTCGCGCACAATATAAAGTTTCGGTTCCGGAGCGGTGCTGCGGATGACCAGGCGGATCATGGCCAGGGTCAAAAACAAGGTCAAGAGGACAAAAAGAGCCATAATGATCAGTCTGCGGCGCGTACTCCGGCGTTCCTGCTTTTTGACCCGCACTTGCGGCGGCAGCGGACGCCTGAGCGCCCTTCTCTTTTCAGCAGATCCTCTTCTTCTGCCCTGACTCATCCTCTATATCCTCCGCATCGCATCACAAGCTGCCATGGCAGCAATTTTAATGTTTTCATATACGATACCGCCCTGCATAAATGCCCGGTACGGTGCACGCAGGGGGCCGTCCGCACTTAATTCCATGGAGGAACCTTGAACAAAAGCCCCGGCCGCCATAATCACTTCACTCTCATAGCCCGGCATCTCGCCCGGGACCGGGGTGACAAAGGCATCCACCGGTGACACTTTCTGTACGGACTGACAAAATGCAATCAGCTCCTCCGCCTTTCCGAAGCGCAGGATCTGCACGATATCGCCTCGCTCTTCGAAAGGACCCGGGGAGGTCTCATAGCCCTCCTCCTCTAAAAGAGCGGCGGTAAAAATCAAACCTTTGAGGCACTCTC
>CALLQJ010000117.1 GCA_938014865.1 uncultured Fastidiosipila sp. | reverse complement strand
GACAGCCGGTGGATATGCCGCCGAAAGAGCTCGAGCTCTTGTTCTTCTTAGCCTCGCATCCGAACCGTGTCTTCACCCGTGAGCAGCTGCTCGGCAACGTCTGGGGCTATGATTTCTTCGGAGAATCGCGGACGGTGGATGTGCACGTCAAGCGTATCCGCGAAAAAATCGATGCGCTCGATGCGGACCTGCCCTGGTCGATCAAGACGGTCTGGGGCGTCGGCTATAAATTTGACAACGAATCCTGAGTCGGCGGCGGAGGGATTCTCCGCCTGCTTTTCAGGCATCATAAAAAAGAAGAAGAGTATAAGACAAAAGACTTATGAAAGCAAAACGAATAAGACGCAGAAAAAGTAAGTCGCAGCCGCTGCAGACCTACAATATTTTTGTCGTGGTCACCATCTTGGTGGCCTTTCTGCTCTTGGCCGCCGTTTACACCAAGATCATTTACGATTCGGCGACGCAGGAACGCCTGCGCCTGATGAACAGCGCGGCGGATGAGATTGTGACGATCTACCGCGAAAAGACGGCTGACGGGCATTTTGACGAAGAAGAAGGGAAAGACTATTTGCGTTTGGCCGCGGCGGGCTGTGATGCCGTTGTCTGGCTGGCCAGGCCGGACGGCCGGCTCTTTTATATCAGCAGCATTCCGCCCGAGGCGCGGAAAACCATAAAAATTTCCGCCTCCGGCGATTATTACCTGCCGCAAGATCTGCCGACCCTTAAATTAAATGAAGGGCTGAATATGCGCGGCGGAAATTTCCTGGGCGTGTTTAACGAAGGCGACTGGCTGAGCGTCGTGAAACCGCTTTACAATGCCTCCGAGGATTTCTGCGGCAGCGTGCAGCTTCATGCGAACCGGGCCGGCCTGGAAAATTCGGGCGGCAATATCCTCTTCGGACTGGTGCTGGTGGTCCTTCTGGCCCTCCTGGTGGCCCTGGTGGTGGTCAAGGGCTATGTCAAGCGCATGGCAGCACCGATCGATCTGATGTCCGAAGCGGCGACCAAGGTGGCGCAGGGCGACCTGAGTGCCCGGGTGAATTTCGACTGGGTGGAAGAACATCCGCTTTTCGGAACCGGGCTGCCGGATGATGATCTGATCAATCTGGTCCGGACCTTTAACCGCATGATTGAACAGATTGAACGCAATCACAGCGAGCAGCGGGATTTTATTGCCAGCATCACGCATGACCTGCGCACCCCGCTGACCTCCATCGGCGGCTTTGTCACCGCGATGCTCGACGGGACCATTCCGCCGGATAAATATGAGCATTATCTGAAAATCGTGCAGGATGAGACCCGGCGCCTGAGCGCCCTTGTCGGCGAGATGCGCGAGACCATGGCCTTTGATCAGGGGCAGTCGCAGCCTGACTTTTCGGAATTTGATATCAATGAACTGATCGGCCGGGTCATTTCCAATATGGAAGTGCTGCTTCTGGAAAAGAATATTACCGTGCAGACGGATCTGGCCTATCATGAAGGCAAGCCGATCATGGTGGAAGCGGACCGGGAGCAGATTGACCGGGTATTTTACAATATCATTTCAAA
>CALLQJ010000116.1 GCA_938014865.1 uncultured Fastidiosipila sp. | reverse complement strand
GAGGATTTCTTCCCGCTTTTCTTCCCAGGCCTCCGACGGTTTTCTTTTCTTCATCTCCGCGCTCCCTGCGTTTTCTTATGCGTCTTCTTCGTCATCCGCCGCCGTGATCTCCAGGCCCAGCTCCCTGAGCTGTTCTTCGGACACCTTGTCCGGCGCCTTCGTCATCAGGTCGGCCGAGGTCTGTACTTTCGGGAAAGCGATCACTTCACGGATATTGCTGACGCCGGACAGCAGCATCACCAGACGATCCAGGCCGATCGCCAGGCCGCCGTGCGGCGGGACACCGTATTCAAAGGCATCCAGCAGGAAGGAGAAATTTTCATACGCCGCCTCAGGACTGAAGCCCAAGAGCCCGAAAATCTTATTCTGCAGTTCCCGGTCGTGGATACGAATGCTGCCGCCGCCTAATTCGGTGCCGTTCCACACAATATCATAGGCCTCGGCCCGGACCTTGCCGGGATCCTCATCCAGCCATTTAATATCGTCTTCGAGCGGCATGGTAAAGGGATGGTGCACCGCATGCCAGCGCTCTTCCTCATCATTCCAGTCGAAGAGCGGGAATTCGGTCACCCAGAGGAATTTATCTTCCTTCGGATCATAAAGCTCGAGACGGCGTGCCACTTCACAGCGCAGCTGCCCCAAGGCATCGTAAACAATGCGATTGTCCGCATCCGCCACAATCAAAAGCAGGTCGCCGTTTTCGGCGCCGGCGCGCTCTCTGATTTTCCCGCGCAGATCCTCGTCAATAAATTTCAGCACCGAGCCGCGCCACTTCTCACCCGGCACGAGCCAGGCCAGTCCCTTCGCCTTATATGTTTTAACATACGCTTCTAAATCATCGATCTGCCGGCGCGTCATGCTGCCGCCCTGCGGCACCCTGATCAGGCGCACCGAACCGCCGTCCTTGACCGCGCCGCTGAAGACGCGGAAAGAACTATCCGCCGCCAGATCGGAAATATCGCAAAGTTCCAGGCCGAAACGCGTATCCGGCTTATCCGAACCGTAGCGCTCCATCGCCTCCGCCCAGCTGATGCGCTCGAAATCTTCTTTGATTTCCGTGCCGCGCAGCTCCGAAAGCAAGGCCTTGAGGTAACGCTCGGTGACGTCCATCACCTCTTCGGAAGAGACAAAAGACATCTCCATATCAAGCTGGGTAAATTCCGGCTGCCGGTCCGCGCGAAGGTCCTCATCCCGGAAGCAGCGGGCCAGCTGGAAATAACGGTCGCAGCCTGCCGTCATCAGGATCTGCTTAAAGATCTGCGGACTTTGCGGCAGGGCAAAAAAGCGGCCGGGGAAAACTCTTGACGGCACCAGATAGTCGCGGGCGCCCTCCGGCGTGCTTTTTCCCAAAATCGGGGTTTCAATATCCAAGAAGCCTTCATCCGCGAAAAAAGCCCGGGTAAAGTTCGAGACTTCGGAGCGCAGCGCCAGGAGTCTTTGCATATCCGGGCGGCGCAGATCAAGGTAGCGATACTGCAGCCTGAGGCTTTCTTTGACGTCGACGTTTTCTTCAATATAAAAGGGCGGCGTCTTCGCCTCGCTCAGGATGCGCAGCTCGTCAAGATGAAGCTCCCACTCCCCGGTTTTCATCTCCGGATTCGGCGCTTCCCGCCGGCGCAGCGTGCCGCGTGCCGCCAGCACATATTCGGAACGGACCCGGGACGCCTTTTCCCGGACCGCTTCGCTTGAATCCTCATCCGCTACCAATTGGACCAAGCCGCTGCGGTCGCGCAGGGTAATAAAAGTCAGGCCGCCGAGGTCCCTTTGCCGCTGGCACCAGCCCATCAGGGTCAGCTCCCGGCCCAACATCTCTTCTGTCATTTCCGTGCAGCGGCAGCTGCGTTTGAGTCCGTGCATTGATTCCGCCATATTAATTATTCCTCTTTCTGTCTTTCCCGATCGTTTCCGGATTTTTATCGTTCGCGATTTTTCCGGATCTTCTCCTGTGTAAATCAGGCCCTGAGCCGCTCGGCCAGGCCCTCCATATCGTCAAAGGCAAAGCATTCTTCTGCTTTGTCGCGCTCGCGAAGGCTTCGGATATTCGCCTTCCCCGCTTCGCGCTCATTTTGGCCGATCACCATGAGATATTCGGCCCCCGAGCGGTCTGCCTGCTTCATCTGCGCCCGCATCGAACGGCCGCAGAGCTCATATTCCGCCGGAATCCCCCGGTAACGCAGCCTTTGGACAAGCTGCTGGGCTTTTTTCAACGAGGCCTCGTCCATGCTCGCGACAAAAAGCCTCGGGACCGGGCGTTCATCCGGCAAAACCCCTTGTGCCTCGAGCTCGATCATAAGCCGTTCTTCGCCCATGGCAAAGCCGATCCCGGGCACCTCCGGGCCGCCTAATTCCTGCACCAGTCCGTTGTAGCGCCCGCCGCCGCAGATGGTCCCCTGCGTGCCGACGTTTTCGGAGACAAATTCAAAGACCGTGCGCGTGTAGTAGTCCAGTCCGCGGACAATGCGGGGATTAATGTGATAGGCCACCCCCAGATTGTCCAGCGCCTCGGTAAAGCCTTCGAAATGCGCCTTGCAGCCCTCATCCAGATAGTCAAGCATCACGGGGGCATCCTCTGTTACCTTGCGGCAGCTTTCTTCCTTGCAGTCCAGGACGCGCAGCGGATTGCGCTCCAGGCGCTCCCGGCAGTCCGCACAAAGTTCGTCTTTATGCGGGCTCAAAAAGTCGATCAAGGCTTTTTTATGCTCGGCCCGGCAGCTCGGACAGCCGATCGAATTGACCTGCAGATCCAGCTGTTTTAGCCCCCGCTCCCGGAAAAAATGCGCCAGCATGGCCACGATCTCGGCATCAATCAGGGGTCCTTCCGAACCGAAGGCCTCCACGCCGAGCTGATGAAACTCGCGATAGCGCCCTTTCTGGACATTTTCATAGCGGAACGCCGTGATCAGATAATAAAGTTTTACGGGAAAAGCCTTCGACGCCATGCCGTTTTCGACAAAGCTCCGGACGACGCCGGCCGTCCCTTCCGGCCGCAGGGTCATCGAACGGCCGCCCAGGTCTTCAAAGGTATACATTTCCTTTTGGACAATATCCGTCGTATCGCCCACCCCGCGCTGAAATATTTCGGTATGCTCAAAAGTCGGCACCCTTATCTCTTCATAGCCGTAAAGGCGGCAGATGTCCGCAAATTTCCGTTCCACCCGCTGCCAGGCCGCCGTCACATCCGGCAGAAGATCCTGTGTGCCCTTCGGCGCATTAAATTTCATTCTGATTCCTCCTCGGCAAAATCGAAGCGGCCTCAGCCGATCCGAAATCGCATACTTAAGGGCATTATAATACACCATCCGGACGAATTCATCTAAAGTCCCGGGACAAAAGCCCGGCCCCTCGCGCCTCATTTAAGCGCCCGGCCGGCTCCGAAAAGGGAAGCATTTACACTTCTTTAGGGCAAAAGCCCTTTTCCTGCAGAAAAGAAATGAGGGAGGCCGCCGCGGCCCGATGCGCCGGCGCGCCGGGGTGCTGCCTGGCGCCCCGTCCCGCCTCCGTCATTTCCGGAAGTTTATGCATAAAGACCCTAGGATCCTTCGTTTCGGCCCGGTAACGGCGGATGCCCTCCGCCGCCAAATCGGCTATACCGTTCCCCAGCATGCCGTAAAGCCAAATCAGCGCGGCCTCCGGATTAAGCCGGCGGAGCGTCTTCAGAAAGGCCTCGGTCCTGCGGATGATTTTTTCTTCATCTTCCGGATGCCGGCGTCCGTCCGGAAGCCTTCTGAGTTTATAGCGCCGGCCGCTTTCGGGATCATAAAAAGGCGGATTGTCAAAGGCTGCGGCATCGTTCGTGCCTAAATTAATCAGGACGGCATCGGTCTTCCGGGACGTGAAATCATAGGCTTCCTGCGCACCGAGTGCCCGGTTTCGGGGCCCCCGGGCCGGGCCGCAGAGCAGCTCGTAATGACCGGGGATGGTGCAGTGAATATTATTCGCCCAATTGCTGACCAGGCCCCAGCCGCTGTGCGAAATCAGGCTGAAATCGGCGCCGAAGGCATCGGCTGTCAGCACGGCATAATTCGGAATGACCGTGAAAAAAGCACTGATCCAGTCTTCTTCACAGGGCGCACCGATCGCCCCTTCCCCGCTGGTAATGCTGTCGCCGATAAATTCAAAATAATAAGGCGCCTCTTTCAGCGGCTTAAACGCCCCGTCGGGAAAGGCCAGCGCTTGGAACTGCAAAAGCTGCTGCGGATCGTCGTACATTGCCTGGGTGTCCTTCAAAATTCTGATATGTTTTACAAGCCCCGGACGCATGCCGCGGAAAAGGCAGACACGCCCCTCCCCTTTATTAAGGGGCATGCGTATGAGCCTTCTGCCGTTCAGCTCCGCACTCAGCCAGGGTTCCATGGAGGAGAAATCCGCCCGGTAGTCCAGACAGAGGCTGCTGCCGCTGAATAAAAATTCAATGCCTGAAGCGGGCCAGAACAGCGTCAGCCCGTCTTGATTTAAAGGGCTGCGGCCTAAAATACGTACGCAGGGAATATCAGAAAGAGGGATCACAGGCATAAAAACGCTCCTCATCGGGAAGATCATCATTTCGTTCAGATGATCATCTCAAATCGGAGCGTTTCTTACAAGTATCCGGGGCCTCTTAAAAGGCCTCGGGAAGGGCTGCAGGCCTGTCAGGCCGTTTGTTCCGGAACATCCGTTTCCGGAGCATCCGTTTTATACCAGCAGTTCAAAGCCTTCGGCATAAAGCGCGTCACGCAGCGAGAAGTTTTCTGTATTGAGCACAATGTATTCCTCTTCCGTCGTGAACGGCAGCTCCTCGCCCGTGCGCAATGCTTTGACCCCTTTGATCGCCTCGGGTTCGACTGTCTCGGGGCAGCTGATGTAGAGCCGATTGGCCAGACGCGGGAAACCGCTGTAAAGATAGAAGGCAAAATAGCGCCCGTCTTTCTGCAGGTAGCGCCATTTCCGGATGACATAGGGCGCCAGGGCTCTTGTGCCGTAAATCGCATCTCCGAAGACGCGCATGAAGCGTCCGAGTTCGCGCATGGTCAGCATGGCGCC
>CALLQJ010000115.1 GCA_938014865.1 uncultured Fastidiosipila sp. | reverse complement strand
GACATCAGCCATTACGCATACCCCCCTTCCGTCGCATTTTTCTGCTGCGCTGCAGCATTTCCTTCTTCTTCCGGCGCCTCATGATCGTCTTCCTCTTCTTCGCCCATCTGCATGGCGGCAATCTCCTGATAAGGCGGGCAATAGGCCATCAGCTCTTCGTGGCTGCCGTAGGCGAGCATGTAGCCGCGGTCCAAGAAGAGAATGTGTTCGGCCTTGCGCACGGACCCGACCCGCTGGGCGATGATGATCGTGCTCTGGGCCTCGTAATTGCGGTCCAGCGCATGGCGCAGGCGTGCCTCGGTATTGAAGTCCAGGGCAGAGGAGGCATCGTCTAAAATCAGGATGTCCGGTCCCCCGGCAAGAGCCCGGCTCAAGAGCAGGCGCTGCTGCTGCCCGCCGGAGAGATTGACCCCCTTGGAGGCCAGGCGGAAGTCGAGCCCGCCTTCTTTCTCCCGGATAAATTCGGCGGCCTGCGCATCCCGGGTCGCCTGCTTGATGGCTTCGTCGGATAAACCGCGGCCGAAATCGATATTTTTCCGGATGCTTCCGGCAAAGAGAAAGTCGTTTTGAAAGACGATGCCGAAAAGTTCGAATAAATCTTCCGGCCGGAGGCGTTTAATATTGACGCCGCGGACTAAGATTTCGCCTTTCTTGATATCGTACTGACGCAGCAGCAGCCGGATAATCGTTGACTTGCCGGATCCCGTCGCGCCCATAATGCCCAGGGTTTCGCCCGGATAAAGCTTGAAGCTGATATCGTGCAGATCGTCTTTTTTATTCATGTAGCTGAAGCTGACGCGCTTGAATTCCACTTCAGGCACCTCAGGCGAGGCCGCAGGCAGCTCCAGATACCCGCAGGGCGGTTCTTTTTGGGTGATATCCTGCGGGATCTGCAGCACTTCTTTGATCCGGTCCCAGGAGCTCGACGCTAAGGTATACATATTAAACATGCGGTTCAGCGTCAAAAGCGACATGGCAATCTGGATGTTATAAGAAAGGAAGGCCATCACCGTGCCGGGTTTGGTCTGTCCGCGGTCCACGAGCACGGCGCCGACCAATAGGACGATCGCCAGCACCGTAAACAAGACGGTATTGACCAAAGGCCCCATCAGCGCCATGCGGTTCTGCGCCTCCATCTCAGCCTCTTTCACCGCATCGTTATGTTCCCCGAAACGCTCCTGTTCATAAATGGTTTTGTCGAGCGCCTTGGAGACTTTGATGCCGCGGATGTTTTCCCGGATCACCTGCACCATATCGTCGACGCGCCGGCGCACCTCATGGAATAAAGGAATGCCTTTGCGCAGCACCCATCGGACCACCAGCAAAAGCGGCGGCAGGAGCAAAAGCAGGACCAGGGCGAGCTGCCAGCTTAAGCTCAGGCAGACCGTGACACCGCCCACAAAAAGCATGACCGAGCGCAGGCCCATGCGCAGCGTGCTCCCCAGAAAACGGTGCATATTATAAGTATCCGAAGTCAGCCGCGACTCCAAAGACGCCACGGTAATTTTGTCGATCTGCCGGGCCGAAAGCCCCATCGCCCGGGCAAAGAGATCTTTGCGGATTTCATAAATGACCATCGACGCCGAGCGCGCCGCCATGCGGTTGGCCGAAAAGTTGCCGACCCAGGCCGCAAAGGCCATCGCAATCATCAGAAGCCCCCAAAGCAAAATAAGCTTTTTATCCCCCAGCGGGACCAGTTCGTTGACCATGTACGCCAAAATCGCCGGCAGCAGAATTTCCAGCAGCGTACCGGTCATTTTAATGACGGCATTGACGATAATGCGCTTTTTTAAAGGTTTTATATAGCCTTTCAGCACTTATTTGTCCCCTTCCTCATTTTTCTTATCTTCAAAATCCAAAAGATCGTCCGGATGATCGTCGTGAAGATGCTGTACCGCCTGATCGGCCAGATGCTGCAGCATCGCCAGCAAGGCTTCCTGCTCTTCTTTTCCCAGCCCCTCCGTCAAGGTAGCATTCCACTCATCGGCATAGTTCTGCACGAGGGGAAACAAGGCCTCGGCCTTTTCGGTCGGGTAGAGCAGCCGGCGTCTTTGGTCTTTTTCGTCTTTTTCTTTTCGTACGTAGCCGTTTTTCTCCAGATGCGCGACCTGCCGCGCCACCGAACTTTTATGCACAAAAAGCCGGGCCGCCGGCAGATCTGCATGACATAGCTGATCTGCGAGCCGGAAATATTATGCATAGCAAAAGCCGCGGCTCGGTCCAGAACCGAGGCGCGGTAAATACGACTCAAATATCTCATCACACGCTCCATAAGCGCTCCCTATTAGTTGACATCGCAACTATTATCACATCCGGCCATGGACATATCAAGACGGACAGACAAGTTTTAAGGCCCTTGTACGGTGAACATTTTA
>CALLQJ010000114.1 GCA_938014865.1 uncultured Fastidiosipila sp. | reverse complement strand
TATACGTCTTAAAATAGCGCAGCTCCCAGTCCGAATCGCCCCGGTAGCGGGCATAATATTCTTTAGGATCAGCCGCAGCCCGGTCTCCCCGGATGCCGCCCTCGGCACCGTCCGCAATACGGCCCTGCAGCTGTTCCTTGCGGAAAGGCAGTTTAGCTTCTTCAAGTTCTTTCTGAAGTTTTTCATTAAGATATTTATGAATCGGCAGCCAATAGCGCTTGACCTCTTCCCGGAAGCTGCGCAGCAGTTCATAGTCATAATCAAAAAGGCGCTGCTCGGTCATGATGTAATCCCGATAGCTTGAAAAACCGAGTTTCTCGCTGAGTTCGTTTCGAAGCCGGATCAGATCATCCAGCAGAATATCCGGCTGCCGGAGTCCCGTCGCATGCCGGGCCATATTTGAAAAATGCTCGGCCTGTTCGGCCGTACGCCGGCAAAGCTCCTTTTCTTCCCGGTAAAGATCCCGGTATGCCAGTTCGGAGAGCGTAAAATTTGCATTGAGACGCAGCAGAAAAGGCTTGCCGAAAACCGTGCCGAATTCATCCAGCCACGGCTTGGACAAGATGGCTGATGCCAGTTCCAGAACAGAGCGTTCAATCAGCGGGGCACTTTGGACGGCACGAGCATATTCTTCCCGGTAAAAATCCTGATCTTCCTCCGGCATCATTGCCCGCTGCTTGGCCAGCGCCGCCATGCCCGTAAAAGAAGACCACATTTCAAGGGACTTGCGAAGATACACCTCCGCCTCTTCGGCCGACTTGGCCTTGCGCAGCCGCTCATGGCTTTTATGAAGATGCGAACGAATCGCCTTGATATCCCAGGCCTCATACTGAAGCTCGGAAAAATCCGGCGAGCGGTCCAGATGCTGCATAAAAGCAGAACGCATGAGCTCATCCGAAAGGGTATTAAATTTATTTTTACCGAGTGCGGTGATGCGGCGGACCGGAATCTTTTTTTGCCGCAAAGACGCTTTCAGCGCCTGCTCCGGGGCCTCCTTCCGGGCCGTATAAGCGGCTTCGGCGGATTCCCGGTGAAGCGTTTTGCGCTTGGCATTTTCCTGATCTTTGCGTTTGCTTTTCATCTTTCCCCGCTAAAAGGCGCTTCGCTTAAAAAACCTTCTTACATCCGTTCAACGGTCTTAATGCCGAGCAGTCCCAGAGCGGTCTTCAGCACAGAAGAAAAAGCCCGGCACAGCGTCAGCCTGGACTGCCTGAGCCTTTCATCTTCGGCCTGCAAAATCGGCATCTGATTGTAAAAACGGCTGAAGGCCCGGCACAGACTCATCGTCTGCCGTGCCAGGATCGACGGTTCATAGGCTTCTGCCGCCTGCTCAAGCGCATTGCGGATATGGTCCATCTCACGGCAAAGCGCAAATTCACTGTCTGAGCTGAGTTCCAGTTTTTCATAATCGCAGCGCTCGGGCGCACTGTCCCCCGCCCGGCGCAGAATGCTCTGTGCTCTGGCGTAGGCATACTGCATATAAGGCGCGGAATCGCCTTCAAAGTCTAAGATTTCATCCCACCTGAAAATAATGTCGCGCTCTCTTCCGCTGCGCAGGAAGGTATAACGCACCGCACCCAGACCGATGGCCGCAGCCGTTTCATCAATCTCTTCATCCGTCATCGGATCGGGGCGGTCTTTATTATTTTCTACAATGATCGCCTTTGTCTTGGCCACCGCTTCATCGAGAAGATCCTCAAGATAAATAACGTTGCCGCTGCGCGTCGACAAGGTAATGCCGCCCGATTCTTCCGGCGGGAATTTGACCAGGCCGAAACCGACATGCACGCAGTCATCCGCCCAGTCAAAGCCGGCCTTTTTCAAAACGGCAAAAACCTGTTTAAAGTGCAGGCTCTGCGGCAGGCCGACCACATAAATGTTCTTATCAAATTTATAGGTTTCATAACGATAAATCGCCGCTGCCAGATCCCGGGTCGCATAAATGGTCGACCCGTCCGACTTCAGCACTATGCAAGGCGGAATATCCTCTTCTTCAAGCATGACCACCTTGGCGCCGTCGCTGTCGACCAAAAGGCCCTTCTCTTCAAGATCCTTGACCACGGCCGGAATCTTATCCGAATAAAATGCTTCGCCTTTTGTGCTGTCAAAGCTGACATCAAGGCGCTTGTAAATTCTGTTGAATTCCTCCAGGCTCAGTTCACGGAAACGCTTCCACAAAGCGACTTCCTCTTCACGCCCGTCTTCAAGCGCCTTGAAACGCGCTCTGGCCTCATCATCGAGTTCCGGCTCCAGTTCGGCCGCTTTATGAAATTTTACGTAAATCCGCAGAAGCTCGGCAATCGGCGAGGCTTCCAGCGCGTCCTCATCTCCCCAGCGGTCATAGGCCACAATCAGCTTGCCGAACTGTGTCCCGTAATCGCCCAGATGGTTCAGGCGCTTGACGTCATAGCCTAAATGATCATACATCCGGGATAAGACGTCGCCGATAAAAGTGGAAAAAGCGTGACCGACATGGAACGGCTTGGCAATATTCGGCGAAGAAAACTCCACCAGAACCGTCTGCCCCTCGCCCTGATCCGATGCGGCAAAGGCCTCCCCTTCTTCCAGAGCCTCCCGCACAATCTCACGGCAGTAAGGCCCCCTGGCCAAAAACAAGTTCAGATAGGCGCCCGAGCAGCGCACTTCCGAAATAAAGTCCGGCAGTTCTCCGAGTTTTTCGGCAAAGCCTTCCGCAATTTTCTGCGGTGCAGTCCGGAAAGTTTTCGCATAACGAAAACAAGGGAGCGCAAAGTCTCCCATATCTTCCTGCGGAGGAATCTCGAGATAGCTTCTTAATTCATCTTTATCAAGCTCGAGAGTCTCAGCTAAATAATCAACGGTACGCTCTTTATAATCCATGAGAAAAACCTCCCGATTTTAAAAAAAATCAGTAAACTTACTATAACGATTATAAAATTCTTTCGCAAGAAATAACGTGAAAAGCAAGTCTTATGTATAATAAAATAATTGAAAGAGAAAAAAGACGGGGGATATTAAGATGATTTGTCCAAACTGCGGACTGGAAAACGGCAAACGCAACGTATGCAAAAAATGCGGCACTTTTTTGCAGAACAAACAGACCCAGCGCGTCACCGATCCGAAAGAACTCCGGAAAATGAAACGCGCCAAGCGGCGCGCCATTGCCAAAGGCTGCGGCAGCAGTTTCCTTTTAATGATCGTGGCCTTCATCGTCATCAGTGTCATCTTATTTGTCATCTTATATTTTGTCACTAAGAATATGAAATGGCCGACCGAAGAAGAACTGGCCGCCGAAATGTCACAGTTCCAGTCTGTCATGGATGCCGAAGAAGAAGAACGCCGGAAAGAAGAAGAGGGCGCCTCGGTCACGATTACGGAAGAACCCTGATTTCTACAGCTCCGCCGGGCGTCCCGGAAGCGGACGCATCAGCGCTTTAATATTTCATATTCCATTTCATACTTCATCAAAAAACGCGGGCCTTCGGGACCCGCGTTTTCAGATGCAAATTAAAAGGCAGAAGCCCTCAGGATTCTAAAAGATTCTGATAGAGTTCCGCATAACGCTTCGCGGATTTCTCCCAGCTGTAATCCCCGGTCATGCCGTGTCTTACGATATTATCCCAATGATCTTTATGATCGCGGTACAGGCCCATGGCATCTTTCAGCAGGAAGAGCATGTCATGCGCATTGATATTCGGGAAGCTGAAGCCGTTCCCTTCCCCTGTTTCCACGTTATAGGGCTCTACGGTGTCCTTCAGGCCGCCCGTCGCACGCACCAGGGGTGCATTGCCGTAACGCATCGCAATCATCTGCGACAGCCCGCAGGGCTCAAAGATCGAAGGCATCAGGAAGATATCCCCGGCCGCATAGAGCCGATGCGACATATCATTGGAGTACATAATCAGCGAACGCATATTGCCGTGATGGCGCGCCTCCACCTGCCGCAGCTCATTTTCATAATAACTGTCGCCCGTGCCGAGCAGGATAAACTGACAGTCTTCTTCCAGGATCTCATCGATCACGCGCAAAATCAGATCCAGACCCTTCTGGTCGACCAGGCGGCTGACCATCGTGATCATCGGCTTATCCGGATTGCGCTCTAAATCCATGGCTTCCTGCATGGCCAGCTTATTGGCATCCTTGCCTTCTTTGTAATTATTGACATTATAATTTTTGTCCAGATACTCGTCCGTCTCCGGATTCCATCCGTCCATATCAATGCCGTTCAGAATGCCGTGCACCTTGTAAGAATAATTACGCAGCACCCAGTCGAGGCCTTCGCCGTAGAAAGGCAGGAAAATTTCTTTCGCGTAGGTAGGCGATACGGTGGTCACCAGATCCGAATAGACAATGCCGGCTTTCATAAAGTTCGGCACGCCGTCCTTCAGGATGCCGTAGTCGGTCATGTAGCGGCTCGGCAGATCCATAAGGTCGGCAATCTGATTGACCCCGTGAATCCCCTGATACTTCAGGTTATGGATGGTGAAAACCGTACGCAGATCGGTAAAGTAGCCGTGCGGGCGGAAATGCGCATCCAGAAGACAGGGAATCATCCCGGCCTGCCAGTCATGGCAGTGCAGGATATCCGGATAAAAATTCATCGGTGCACCCAGCGCATCCAATACCGCTCTCTGGAAGAAACTGAAGCGTTCAATATCATAGCTGTATTCGGTATAAATACTCTGATTATTGAAATAAAATTCATTATCGATGAAATAGTAGGTAACGCCTTCATACTCCAGCGAGAAAAGCCCGCTGTACATCGAACGCCAGCCGATCTTAAGCGTCGTCCAGCGCATGAAGTGCAGCTGCTTAATATACTTTTCTTTAATCTGACGGTACAGCGGCATCACCACGCGGCAGTCCAGCCCGAGCTTATTCAGCTGGCCGGGCAGTACGCCGACTACATCCGCCAGTCCCCCCGTTTTCGCAAATGGTGTACATTCAGATGTCACCATCAGAATTTTTGTTTTTGTCATACCGTAGCTCCCTTTCCGATAACGACAGGATATTCCGCCTGACCCATCAGCCGCGTATTCTCCCTGATCGTGCAGTCTTTATCTATAATCACGTGATCAAGTTCGACATTATCTCCGATGGTCACGCCTTGGAAAATGATGGAATTTCTGATCTTGGACCCTTCGCCGATGTCCACGCCGCGGAACACAATACTGTCCGAAATATTGCCGCTGATATGGCAGCCGTCAGAAACCAGACAATTGTCCACGCTGACTTCCGGTTCAATATAGGCGGGTGCTTCGTCCTTGACCTTTGTATAAACAGGATCCTCGCCCCAGAACAAAGACTCGGCGACCTCCGGCTTAAGCAGTTCCATGCTGGCTTTGAAATACGACTGGATCGAACCGATCCGCAGCACCGGCTCCCGGAATTCATAGCCTCGGATATCCAGGATATCCGCTTTGCGCAGGATCAGTTCCGTCGTCAGATTCGACACGCCGTGCGCGACCGCATCCGACAGAAGATCCACCAGAAGATCCTTGCTCATGCACAGTACGCCGAGCGAATTCGCATCACTTTTCGTCGTAACGGGATTGACAAAAACATCGTTTATTTTCTTATCTTTGCCGACCTCTAAAATCACATTCACATTGCCGTCGGTCAGGCCGTCATTATTGTACATGACCGTAACATCGGCCTCCGTGTCATAGTGCTGCTTATAAAGGTCTGTGTAATCACAGGCGAAGATGACATTGGATGAGGAGATGATCACGTCTCTGTGACGTGTCCCGCGGATAAAATCCAGAAGGCCTTTCAGGTCATCGCTCTCGTTATAATAATTTTCCGACGTCAGATAAGGCGGCAGGATATGCAGCCCCTGATTCTTCCGGTCCAGATCCCAGGCACTGCCCGTGCCGATGTGATCCATTAAAGATTTATATTTATTAAGTGTCGACACCCCCACCAGGGTAATGCCGGAATTTGCCATGTTCGACAAACCGAAATCGATGATTCTGTAACGGCCTGCAAACGGCACCGCTGCCAAGGCGCGCGGCCTGGACAATTCACTCAAGTGCACTCTTTTATCGTCTGCAAGAATAATACCAGTTGCATCAATAAACATTAATTCAGCCTCCTCTTACCAAATGTTCGTGGCCTGAAGCACCACGTTGTCTTCTTCTGCTATATCTTCAAGTTCCTGCACCATGCAGTTGCCGGGAATCTGTACACCGTCCTTAAGAGTAATGCCCGAACTGATGACCGCAATATCCTGACTGCAGTACTTATTGAGATACGGGTGAGACTCCGGTGCGGGCCCGCCGATTATGCAGTTCTCACCGACTTCCGCATACATGCCGATTATGGCCTTATCAATAACGGCACCTTTCCGGACCACGGCACCCGGCATCAGGACGGAATTCCGGATGACCGCACCTTCTTCAATATAAACCGAATGAGACAAAATAGAGTGGTGCACATTGCCGAAAATCCGGCAGCCGTCGGTAAAGGCCGAACGGGTCACCTTCGACTGATCCGAGACATACGCTGCAGGCTTGACGGGGTTGCGGGAATAAATCCGCCAGGTCGGATCCCGGAGGTCCACATCCTGAGGATTGTCGAGAATATCCATATTCGCTTCCCAAAGCGAAGAAATGGTTCCGACATCTTTCCAGTAGCCTTTAAAGCGATAGGCAAAAAGTTTTCTGTTTTCCCGGATGTATTTCGGAATAATATTTTTTCCGAAGTCATGATCCGAGGTCTCGTCGTGCTCATCTTTAATCAGCGCCTGCCGCAAAGTCGGCCAGGTGAAGATGTAGATGCCCATCGACGCCAGATTCGACTTCGGCTCCGGCGGTTTCTCATCAAATTCGATGATATTATCTTCTTCATCGACATTCATAATGCCGAAACGCGGTGCCTCTTCCCACGGCACTTCCAGAACGGCGATCGTGCAGTCCGCCTCATGTTCAATATGCTGGCGGAGCATCTTCGAATAATCCATCTTGTAAATATGGTCCCCGGAAAGGATGACGACATATTTCGGATCAAAGCTGTCGATGAATCCGCTGTTCTGGTAGATCGCATTCGCCGTATTCTTATACCAATCACTGCCTTCAATGTTCTGATACGGAGGCAGAATAAACGCCCCGCCGTTGTTCCGGTCAAGATCCCAGGGATGACCGTTACCTACATAGGTATTGAGCGCCAGGGGCTCGTATTGCGTCAGAACACCGACCGTATCGATTCCCGAATTGGTACAGTTGCTCAGTGTGAAATCAATGATTCTATAACGCGAGCCGAAGGGCACCGCCGGTTTTGCCATGAGATTAGTCAAAGCAACCAGCCGCGAGCCTTGTCCCCCCGCCAGGATCATTGCAATCAGATCTTTCTTTGCCATATTCTGCCTCCTAATTTCTTTTCTTTTGCATCTTTTGCTTATCGGCTTGCCGCCGTTAAGATCTTAAAATTGTCCTTTAATACTATTATAGATGACAATCACTTTTATAGTCTTAAAATTCCGCACGAAGCCGCCCCGGTCCGGAATACTTCCCCGGCCGGCACGGCATCACGTGTTCTTTAAAAACGTTTCTTACGGTCTTTATTATTTTCTTTGCGGTCGCTGAGCTTTTTCGTCTTGCTCTCATCCGCACGTTTTTTTACATTTCCGCCGCTGCGTTTTGTCTTTTTCGCAGCCGCTTGTTCTGTCTTGCTTCCGCCGCTGCGCGTCCTTCGGCCTGCCGTCTCTTCTTTCGCTTTCTTCCCGTCAGGCTCTTTTCTTTCGGACGCATTCGTTTGCTTCGCTTTGCCCGCGTTCTTGGGCTGCGCACTGCTTTCTTTCGCCGTGCCCGTTTTGCCCGCCGGGGCCCCTTTCGTTTTTCCGCCGCGTTTGCGCTCCTGTGCTTTCTTTTCTTTCAAGGCTTTTGCCCGCTCCTCTTTCGCGCGTTTCTCGGCAAAATAATGCTCGGGATAAGGCGACTCAGGATCGGGCCACGGGGTTTCGGGCGGCTCCGAACGGTCCTCTTCAACCAGCTGCAGAATCAATCCCGCCAGCGGCGGAAGATTAATCCGCAGGGACTGCGCATAGCCGTGATTGGCGATATCACGCGAAACAACATAGCAGCCTTCCGCATCCGGTCCGTGCTCCGGCTGTTCGGGCGCTTCTTCCGGATCCCAGCTGTAAAGCTCCATATCCAGTTCTTTGTTCACCTCGGCGATTGTCTCCTCGCCCGGCGGAATCAGAACCGGATAATCGGATCCGCCCCAGCGGGACGCATCGGAATTCAATAAAATTTTATATTTGCCGCGTTTAGGCGCCGGGAATTTATAATCGTTCAGAACGGCCGGCGTCATATTCATGATGAATATCAGATAGCCGCCGCTTTTGTCTTTGCGCGCCCAGCTGTAGACCGAATTGCTCGAATCATCTGCATTCAGCCAGCTGAAGCCCTCCCAGGTCCGGTCATCTTCCCAGAAGGCCGGGATATCCAGATACATGTGATTGAGCGTCTTCACGAATTGATGGAGTTTATTATGCATATCATAATCCAGTAAGAACCACTCCAGCTGCTCGTAGTAACGCCATTCAATAAACTGCGCAATTTCCGCGCCCATAAAAATCAGCTTGCCGCCGGGATGGCCCATCATATACAAGAAAAGCTCCCGCAAAGAGGCAAACTTACGCCAGAAATCCCCCGGCATTTTATTGATCAGAGACGCTTTGCCGTGCACCACCTCATCATGCGACAAGGCCAGCAGGAAGCGCTCGTGGAAGTTATAGAGCATCGAAAAGGTAATTTCATTATGATGATGCGTTCTGTAAAGATAATCCAGGCTGAAATAATTAAGCGTATCGTGCATCCAGCCCATATCCCATTTCATATCAAATTCCATGCCGCCTTCATCGGCAGGATGGGTCACCTTCGGCCAGGACGTCGACTCCTCGGCGATCATCAGGACACCGGGGTACTCACGATGGATCAGCTGATTCAATCCGGTCAGGAAAGCCACCGCTTCATAGTTTTCCGTCCCCCCGTCCTTATTCGGGATATATTCCGTTCTGCCGTAGTCACGGTAAATCATAGAAGACACCGCATCCACTCGCAGACCGTCAATATGAAACTCTTCAAGCCAGTAGACGGCCGAAGACATTAAGAAAGAACGGACCTCATCTTTTGAGTAATCAAAAACCAAGGTCCCCCAATCCGCATGCTCGCCCATTCTCTTATCGGCGTATTCATAGCAGGGAGACCCGTCAAAATAAGCTAAACCGTGAGCATCACGCGGATAATGCGCAGGCACCCAGTCAAGCAGGACACCGATCCCCTCATTATGGAGATGGTTCACAAAATACTGAAAACCTTCTTTATCCCCGTGCCGGGCCGTGACCGAAAAATAGCCGGTCAGCTGATAGCCCCAGGAACCGTCGAAAGGATATTCCATGATCGGCATCAGTTCGATATGGGTATAGCCCATCTCTTTAATATAATCCCCGACCAGGTGCGCCAATTCTTTATAGGAATAATAAGAACCGTCTTCTTTGGTGCGCCAGGACGATAAATGCATTTCATAAATATTAATGGGAGCGGCATTAAAATCTGTTTTCAGACGTTTTTCCAGATACGCCTGATCGCTCCAGGGAAAGTCTATATCATCCAAGAGGATCGAAGCATCATTCGGCCTGAGTTCCGTTTTGCGGGCATAAGGATCTGTTTTGAATCGTCCCTGTCCGTCTTGGCCTTCAATATAGTACTTATAACACTGGCCGTCTGCGGCCTCCGGCACAAAGCCTTCCCAGACACCGGTAGTGCCGCTCATGCTGAGCGGATTCGAAGCAGTATCCCAATCATTG
>CALLQJ010000113.1 GCA_938014865.1 uncultured Fastidiosipila sp. | reverse complement strand
CATTCGTCGCCTTACGCCGCAAAGTGCTGGCATAAAGCCGCGGCCGTCTGTGCTGTTCGGAAAAAGGGCTGTCCGCTTCCCAAAGATGCGGCAGCTCCACCTCATCCCAGCTTCTGTCGAGCCGTTCCGGTATCCGGGTTTCGCTATAGGAACTGTACCACCTGCTCAAAGATTTTATCTGCCCTGTCATCTTGCGCCTCACTTCCATCCGCTGTCATTTTGCCGCTCTGCCGGCTGTGGTTTTGCCGTTCTGCCGGCTGTCCTTTGGCCGCTCTTCTCAAGCTTGCGTCGGCAAATGCTCTTCTTTATACCAGCCCAGCAGCCGCAGCTCCCGGCACTCATGCTGCAGCTGATAGAGCACATCCGCGATGGCCGGGTTTTCGGGCTCGCATTCGCAGTCAATGTAAAAATAATATTCCCAGGGATTGCGCGGGATCGGGATGCTTTGGATTTTGATGAGATTGAGCCCGCTGTCGCTGAAAATATTCATGATCGAGACCAGGCTGCCCGCGCTGTGCGGCAGGCGGATCAGAAGCGAGAGGGTATCGGCATCCTCGGAAATCTGCAGATGCCGGCGCACCACCACAAAACGCGTCTCGTTTTTCTTGGTGTTGGCAATTTCCTCGTCCAGGATCTCCAGATGGTAGGCTTCGGCCGCATCTTCCGTCGCGATCGCCGCCATCCCGGGCTGACGTTTTTCGGCCACATCCTGCGCCGCAAAGGCAGTGTTCAAAGCCTCCAGACTCATCCAGCCTTCTTCCTTGATCCGGTGCGAACACTGGGCCAGAGCCTGGCGGTGCGAGGTGACCGTCGTAATGTCTTCGAAACGCATACCCGGCGGGACGAGCAGGCAATGGCTGACCGGCATTTTCAGCGCGTCCGTGATGTAAAGATTCGTATTCTGAATCAGCTGATAGACATCATCGACCGTGCCCGCCGTGGAATTTTCCAAGGGCAGCACCGCCGCATCCGCACGGCGCCTCACCACGGACAAGATCGCTTCTTCAAAGGTACGGTAAGGGACATAGGCCCTCCCGGGGAAAAGTTTCGTGGCGGCCTTGGCCGAATACGAATAGGCATTGCCCTGCGTCGCGACCACCTGCACCGACACCCGGTGATTTTTGCCGTCTTCGATCAGCTTCCCCAGATCCCAGTCCATGCTCTCGGGCCGGGCCAGGGCGTACTGCTTTTCCCGGGACAGACGCATCAGCGTCGACTGCAGGGGCGGCCCGAAACGGCGGACAATCGGATCCTCATCCGCCTTCAGCGCCTCGAGCTTTCGTGCCTGCTGGTCGCCGTCATAAATTTCTCTGAGAAGCGCCTTCTTCTCCCGGTACACCTTTTCCGAAAGCACAATGCGCCGGCTCAGCAGCGCCATCATCTCCCGGTCGATGGCCTGCAGGTCCTCCCGCAGGGCATCCAAGCCGGCATGTTTATCTTTTTTCTGACTCACAAGAAACCTTCTTTCTCTGCTCGCTCTTCATTCATCATTATTTTCCGCCAAAATATCCAGCAAAAGGTCCAGCGCTTTCGTGTAACTCTTGATCCCCAGCCCCGAAACCACGGCGGCACAGGCCGGGCGGATCACCGAAGTCCTCCGAAAGTCTTCTCTTTTTTCCACGGCGGAAATATGGACTTCCATTACAGGATAAGGGCAAAGCTTTAAGGCGTCCAGAAGCGCATAGCTGTAATGGCTCAGCGCCCCCGCATTTAACAAAAGCCCGCTCGCATCATCGAGATGCGCGTGGATAAAATCAATCAAATCCCCTTCGTGATTGGACTGAAAATCCAGGAGCGAAAAGCCCGCCTCCTCCGCCGCTTTCCGGCTCGTCCGGACCACATCTTCTAAGGTAAAACGCCCGTAATATTCTTCTTCCCGCCGGCCTAACATATTAAGATTCGGCCCGTTCACCAGCAGGATCTTTTTCGGCCGCTCCCCGCTGCCCTTCGTCTCCTTTGCCGCCGGCCTCGCCGGCTTTGCTTCACGCATGCTCCGTTCCTCCTCCTGCCTCTTCCCGGAAAAGCCCGGAGAGCAAAAGCATGTCCAAAAGGACAAAGGCCGCCGCGGCTTCAAAGACGGGCAAAGCCCGGGGCACGATGCAGGGATCGTGCCGCCCCTTTACAGAGAGCTCGGTGTTTTCTCCGCTGCGAAGGTCAATGCTTTTCTGCGTCTTGCGGATCGAGGGGGTCGGCTTCACGCCGGCCTGAAAGACAATCGGCATCCCGTTGGCAATGCCGCCGTCAATCCCGCCGGCATTGTTGCTCGTGCTGCGGATGCGCAGCGCGTCCCCTTCGCCCAAAAACTGCGGGCTGTCATTATTTTCCGAGCCCCGTTTGCGGCAGGCCTCAAAACCGGCGCCGAAGGACAGGGCTTTGACCGCGGGGACAGCATAAATAAACGAGGCCAGCCGGGGCTCAAGACCGCCGAAGAGCGGATCGCCGAGGCCTGCGG
>CALLQJ010000112.1 GCA_938014865.1 uncultured Fastidiosipila sp. | reverse complement strand
CGAGTATGCGGCCGAACGCAATGTCAAATTGATTATCGAAAACTGTCCGATGATCGGCTGGCAGCGCCGCGGGGCGCCGGGGACGATCAGCTACTCCGCTGAATTGTGGGAAGAGATGTTCAGACGGGTTCCGCATAAGAATTTCGGACTGAACTTTGACCCCTCGCACCTGGCCTTTTTGCTCATCGATTACCTGCCCCTGATCGAAGCGTTCAAGGACCGTATTTTCCATGTGCACGCCAAAGATGCCGAAGTCAATGAAAAACTTCTGCATGAATACGGTGTCTTCAATGCGCAGCTTTCCGATGACAGCTGGTGGCGCTTCCGCATGCCGGGACAGGGGGATGTTGACTTCCCCGCTATGATCAAGGCACTTCGGGACATCGGCTATGACGGAGTGGTCAGCATTGAGCATGAAGACAAAGATTACGAAGGAAGCGAAGAGCGGATTGTCGAAGGCTTGAAGAAAGGCTATGCATACATTAAACCCTTGCTTTAGAGAGCAAAGTTTCAAAATATAAACTTATTTATGCGTCCGGCGAGTACGTAAGTACTCCGTCGGGCTTTTTTAGAAGGAAGGTAAGAAAGTGAAAAAATATAAAGTAGGAATTATAGGCTGCGGCGGCATTGCTGAATCCAAGCATCTGCCCGCACTGGTAAAACTGGATTATGTTGAGATTGTCTGGCTCTGCGACATTATTGAGGCCAAAGCCGAGTACCTGAAAGAGAAGTTTTCCCTTTCCTCGGCCAAGGTCTGCACGGACTATAAAGAAGTGGCCGGGGATCCGGAGGTCGACGCGGTGCACGTGCTGACGCCGAATCGTGAACACGGTTTTATCACGGTGGATTGCCTGGACGCCGAGAAGCATGTGCTTTGCGAAAAGCCGATGGCAAAAACAGCAGAAGATGCCCGGAAGATGCTGGACGCCGCCAAGCGCAATCACAAAGTCCTCTCGATCGCCTATCAAAATCGGCAGAGAACGGATTCTCTCTATCTCAAAAAGCTGATCGAGGAAGGCGAGCTGGGCGAGATTTATTACGCCAGAGCCTTGGCGCTGCGCCGTCGTGCGGTCCCGACCTGGGGCGTTTTCCTGGATGCCGAAGAACAAGGCGGCGGTCCGCTTATTGACATCGGGACGCATGCCTTGGACCTTTGCCTCTGGCTGATGGATAACTATGAAGTCGATTATGTGGTCGGCAACAGTTACCGGAAACTGGGCGACCGCGAAAATGCGGCCAATGCCTTCGGTCCCTGGGATCCCGAAGAATTTACCGTGGAAGATTCCTGCTTCGGCTTTATCACGATGAAAAACGGGGCCACGGTCAGTCTGGAAAGCAGCTGGGCGATCAATCTTTTAAACTATCAGGAAGCATCGGTGGTTTTAGCCGGTTCCGAAGGCGGCGCGGATATGTTTGACGGGCTCCGGATCAACGGGGAGCGCAACAGCCGGCTTTACACCTGGAAGCCGGATCTGGAACAAGGCGGCGTTGATTATTTCGAAGCCCGCGGCCATGATTCGCCGGCTGACCGGGAATGCAAAGAATTCTATCAGGCCATTGAAGAGAAGCGAAATCCGCTGGTCATGCCGGAACAGGCCCTGCTCGTCACCGAAATTTTAGAAGCCGTTTACGAGTCAGCGAAGACCCGCAAGCCGGTTTATTTCTGAGCCGGTCAGCGGATGCAACACAGCCTGAAATGCAAATAGATAAAAGCATAAGAAGAACAGAGAACGATTTAGAAGAGTGAATAATATGTCTGAACAAGAGTATCGTGTTTGTATCGTCGGTTTCGGCGGCATGGGCGAGTGGCATTACAAGCATATGAAAGAAAACCGCTGGCTTACCCCTGTTTCCGCCTGCGATATCCAAGAATCCCGCCGTGAGCTGGCGGAATCGTATCAGCTGAAAAGCTATGCCTCCTTTGACGAAGTCTTGGAGGACCGCAGCATCGATGTCGTGGTCATTTCCTGTCCCAATCAGTTTCATAAAGACTACTCGATTGCCGCCATGGAAAAAGGATTCGACGTCATCTGCGAAAAACCCGTCACCCTGACGGTCGCGGAGCTCGATGCCGTCATCGCCGCTAAGCAGCGTACGGGCCGCAGCTTTGCCGTGCATCAGAACAGGCGCTGGGACAACGATTTTCTCACCGTCAAAAAGGTGATTGAAGAAGGCCGGCTCGGCACGCTTTACGCCATACAGTCAAAAGTTCTGGGGTCCCGGGGCGTTCCCGACGGCTGGCGTCAGCAAAAAGAATGCGGCGGCGGAATGCTTCTGGACTGGGGCGTGCACCTGATCGATCAGATCATGCTGGCCGTCCCGGGAGAGATCCGGCAGGTCGATAATCATTTCTACCATACGGAATTCACTGAGGTCGACGACGGCTTTAAGAGCCGCTTCTATTATGATTCGGGCCTGCTGGCGGAAGTGGAGGTGGATACCCACGCATTCG
>CALLQJ010000111.1 GCA_938014865.1 uncultured Fastidiosipila sp. | reverse complement strand
GAAGATACTGAAGACGATGCGGCGGCGGGACATCACGCGGCCGGTGATCTGATTTTAAACTGGCAGATGACCTCCCCCGTTGAATGGGAAGGCAATGCCATGACGATCAATAACTTTTTAGGGGAACTCGTTCAGCTCAAGGCCGAGCGCTATATGCCGTACAGCGAAGAAGAAGCAGCGGACTACGGTTTTGACAGCCCGCAGTACCGGATCCGCTTAAAAACGGAAAGCGGAGACAAGACGCTGGTCATCGGTCAAAACATTTCAGATACAGAAGCGTACGGACGGATTGACGGCAGTCCCTACTTATTTACGTTTAACCGTTCTTTGCTGACTCAGACCGGGCAGCCCGTCCTTGATTTTTACGGCAGCTTTGCGGCGCTGGTCAATATTACGGATGTCGGCAGGCTGACGCTTGTTCTGGACGGTGAGGATTATGTTTCGGAGGTCTTCAATCCGACCACGGAAGAGATAAAAGCCGCCGAGGAAGCCGGAAAAGAGAAGCCGGAGCCTCACTATACCCTTAACGGCAAAAATGCCAATTATCAAAATGAGAAGAAAAACAATCTTTTCACCAAGTATTACCAGGCACTTATTGCGGTCAAGGTGGCAGGCTTTGATACCGAAGCGCATCCTGATGCGGACGATGCGATTTACAGCATCACCTATGAAATGCGCAATGAGGACGAAGACATTCATCTGGACTTTGTGCCCAGAGATGAAAAAACTTTATATTTAATCAAGAACGGAGCGTATACAGAGCTGTACGTCAGCCGCAAGGACTTCACCTCCGATGAATCCGTGGATTCCCCCGGCGTGATTTACGCGCTTCAGCTCTTAGAAGACGGGATCCGGCAGCAGGAAGCGTACGGCACGGCTGCAAGTACGACAGAAGGCAAGGCGGCTTAAGAATTTTCATGCAGCAGAAGAGGCAGGAAAAAGCGAAAAAACAAAGCAGATCAGGCATTGGCATTTTGCTCGGCGCAAGCTTTTGCCTGGTCATCTTTTTGCTCTTTTTGCTCGCACTGACGCCGCCTTCCGCCTTAATTTCCCGGGAAGGCAAGGAGCAGGGCTTTGTTTCCCTGAATACGGAGGAAGTCTTCTCTTTGGAGGAAGGCGAGGCGCTGCAGATTTATCCTTACAATGCCGACCACGTCCTGAAATTGAGCAATGAACTCTTGAGCTACCTGTCTTTTAAAGGCGAAGAAGAATTTTCTGTTCCCGTAAACTGCCAGAATCCTTTCCTGAGCCGCGAGGGGGAGTATATTCTGATTGCGGATGAAGGCGGCTTTAATTATTATCTGGCCGATGCCGAAGGCCTGGTTTTCGAAGGCAAAACCGATGCGCCGATCCGCGGCGCCTCGGTCTCCGCAAGCGGCAAGATGGCTTTTTTATGTGATGAGATGCACAGCAAAGGCGTGCTGCGGGTCATCGGGGAAGACGGCAAACACATTCTCGACTGGCGGGTACGCGACCGCCTGCGTTCCGGCTATATCTTAGATATGGATTTCACGCCGGACAGCCGTTATATTGACGTCACGCAGCTGAACAGTGACGGGGCAAGCCTGCAGACAATTATGACCCGTCTTGATTTGGACAATGCCCGGATCAGCTTGTCCTTAAATCAGCCGGACAGCGGGGTTTATCCCCGGATTTATTCGCGTGACGGCCGTACGGTCTATCTTATGAATGCGAATGATGTGCTGAGAAACTACGGGGCGGAAGTCAGCCGCTGGCTGCATTTTGATAAGATCTCGGAAGCTTGTCCCTGCGCCGACGGAATGGCACTCCTGGCCGCAGACGAGCAAAACGGGCACTTGAAGCTCTTTTATTATGCTTACAGCGAAGCCGGCAATCTTATGTACGGCGAAACGGCGCCCGGCAGCGAGGTGGGCCGTGCACCCTACGCGCTGACGGCGGGTTTCGGCAAAATTGCCGCGGCCGACGGGGAAGGCGTTTATATTATGAAAGAAAACAATATCTACGATGCCAACTATTTTGCCTGCGGAAGCCCGGTTGTCCGGCAGCAGTTTTTGTCGGAAAACCATCTGCTTTTGATCTGCCGCGACAGCGTCAGCGTCATCAGGGTCTGAGCATGGAACGGGAATATAAATTTTATCTGCCTTCCGGCTGCACGGCTGAAGATATCGTGGAGGATCATTTCTGGGATGATTTTGCCGGAGGACCTTGGCGCCGGCATCAGCACCGGGCCGTTTATTATTCCGACCGGGAAGGCATTCTGGAAAAGGCAAGAGTGGTCTTGCGTCTGCGCCGGGAAGATGAGGACTATATTCTCACCGTAAAAAAAGATAAGGCGCTTGAAGAGGCCTTATCGCTGCGGCATGAATGGAATTACCCGCTGAAGGCTTCTGCCTTCGAGCTTCCGGCGCTGATTTCGGCCCTCCGAAAGGAGCAGGATCCCGCGGCAGCAAAAACGGCGGATCTTATGGC
>CALLQJ010000110.1 GCA_938014865.1 uncultured Fastidiosipila sp. | reverse complement strand
ATTTAACCAGAACTATGAGAAATGGGCAGAAGACGGCATGCTGCGTCCCGTTTATGAAGCGGCGCAGGACTATGCGAACCGAATGACAAACATCAGTGAGGATCAGTGGAATGCCGCTCGTGTCGGCGCAACCGGCAAAATCCATGCTGTACCGCGTACCCACCACTACCCGACCTGGGGCGTCATTGTCAATGAAAAATGGCTGGATACCCTGGATCAGGAATGGCCGGAAACCACGGATGAACTGATGGAATACGGCAGACGTGTCATTTCCGAAGACCCGGACGGCAACGGAAAGGACGATACTTTCCTCGTCTCCCCCGTCGGCTTATGGACAGACTGCTGGATTGTCTTTGCCTTTATGCCTTTCTCCACGCAGCATCGTGCGCCCTATCTCCCTGACCGGGACGGCGAATACAAGCTCAAAGAAAAGATGTCAGGCTATATGCCTTATCTTGACTACATGCGTGAAATGTATGCAGAAGGCATCATGGATCCCGAGTGGTTCACCAACAAATACTACGACGACAGAACCAAGTTCAAACAGCAGCGTGTCGCAACCTGCCACGGTGACGTCTATACCGGTTCGGGTTTCGGCTACGGTGAAGTGGAAGATTCACTGAATACCTTCGGCTTCCGTCCTGCATTGGTACAGGAAAAAGGCGAGAAACCCGTGAATGAGGCCGGTGCAGCTACCTGGGGCGGCTGGATGGTCAATGCAGATATTGACGACTATACCTTTGACCGCGTCATGGGCTTCCTGGATTGGGGCAACAGCAAAGAAGGCTTCATTACCATCGGTGCCGGTGTTCAGGGCCTCGACTATGAAAGCTATGACTTTGACAAGCGTGAATTGATCGTGCTTGAAGAGCAAAGAGACAATCGATCCAGAGACACAAGCGTTTACATGAATATTGCAAATGCTTATGACAACAAGCTGCTTTCCTTCTCCGGTGATCCTGAAATCAATGAAATTACAGCCAAAAATTTCGATAAGTTCATGGAAGAAGTCGAACAGATCCAGATTCCGACAGTGAAGTGCCCCGAAATCGATAACTGGGCCGCCGAGTATCCGGATATTGCGACACAGAAGCAGGAAATCGAAGTCAGCTACGTCGTCGGCGAAGTGGATAAAGAAGAATTTGAAGCTTTCCTCAACGACGTCTACTTCCCTTCAGTTGCCGAGGCGGAAGAAGCGTATCTGGCCAAGATGGCAGAATATGAAGCGAGCAGATAAATCAAATGCCTTAGCAGCTGTGAAGTCTTGACAGCTGCCGAGACAAAGGCCGCCTCTTTTTTAAGAGACGGCCTTTCATACGAAAAGAGTAAATCATTAAATTTTTACTCCAAAGGAGCGAATCGTGACAGACTCACAAGTTCAGAATTTCAGAGTATATGAAGCCAGCTGCAACTATCAGATTAACCCGCTCTGTACCGATCAGAGCCCGGTTTTTTCCTGGAAGATGCGCTCACCCGTCGAAGGTGACCGGCAGAAAGCGTATCGTCTGCTGATTTCAAGCAGCAAAGAAAAACTTCTGGCCGGCGAGGGCGATGTCCTGGACAGCGGCAGAATCGAGCGTTCCGAAAATCTTTCGCTGCCCTATGAAGGCCCCGAGCTCCTGCCGCGTACGCTTTATTATTGGCGCGTGGAAGTTGAAAACCGTGAAGGGGCGCATGCTTTCGGACCCGTTTCCTATTTCAGAACCGGAAAACTCAAGGAAAAATGGCAGGCGAAGTGGATTTCCCATCCCGATATCAAGATGGGACGAAGCGATAAGGCCGCGCCTTATATGCGCAAAGAATTTAAACTGCGCGGCAAGGTCAAAGAAGCCTCCCTCTATCTCTGCGGTCTGGGGCTTTATGAAGCCTATCTCAACGGAGAGAAAATATCCGACAATCTTCTGGAGCCGGCTTATACAAAATATGACGCTCGTGTCCTCTACCGCTATTATGATCTGAGCCGGCAATTAAGAGAATCCGCGGCGGAAAACAGCGAGGAAACGGCTTGCCTCGGCGTCATTCTGGGCAACGGCTGGTACAACAATTTCAGTGCCGATGCCTGGAACGGACAGCAGGCCCCCTGGCGGGCAATCCCCAAAATGATTGCCGAACTTTATATCGAGTATGAAGACGGCTCAAAAGACAGGATTCTTTCCGATGAATCCTGGGAATGCCTGACGGGCCCTATCGTCTTTAACTCCGTGCGAAACGGCGAGCACTACGATGCCCGTCTGGAAATTCCGGGCTGGAGCCGGGCAGGCTTTGAGCATGAAGATCTGAAAAAAGCACAGCAGCAGCGCAGTCCGGGCGGTCTCCTCGTCGCCTCCGAAGCTCCGCCGATACGCGTGACGAAGGTCCTGAAGCCGGTCGAAGTCTTTGATACTCGCGACGGCAAACGCATCTTCGATTTGGGGCAAAACTACGCCGGCAAAGCGCGGCTTAAAGCCTGCGGCAAAAGGGGCAGCCACATTGTCCTGCGCTATGCCGAACTCCTGACGGACGACAAGAGCGGCGTGGATCAGACGGCCATTAAAAGCTTTCTGAAATCGGAAGAATTTCAAACGGAACATTATATAAAAAAATCCGATGAGCCGGAAATCTGGTCCTCGCACTTTACCTACCACGGGCACCGCTATGTCGAAGTCAGCTGCCTGAACGGCGATCTGGGCGAGACCACTTTAGAAGGGC
>CALLQJ010000109.1 GCA_938014865.1 uncultured Fastidiosipila sp. | reverse complement strand
AAAGAACTCTGCCGCCTGATGGAACCGGTCTACGGCTGGGACAAGACGGATATCTTCATTTACCTGACGGTGCAGGGCGATGCCGAGGTGAATCAGAGTACGAGACCTGCGCATGACGATATGGTGAATGTCCGCGTCGGCATTCCGAAAACCTTCGGCAAGGCCCCGCTCATTCAGTAATGCGGATGCGCTGAAACGGATCGGGCAGAGCGGCTTTTCTAAGCTGCTTTCAGCCGATCCTGTTCCGTAAAATAAAGGGCGCGGAAGAGGCTTTTCCCGAAGATCTTCGGTACCGCAGATTAAAAAATCTCCGGACCTCGGCGGCCCGGAGATTTCTTTTGTTCTTTTAAGCGATCACAGGCGATCCGGCCGGCTTTATTTTTTCAGCTCCATGACAAAATCGCCGTTTTCTTCTTTTACGCTGACTTTATAGCCTTGATTATCGGCATAGCGCGTAATGTTCTCTACACAAACCTGCGCGTCCACCACAACGGAGAGGGAATCCGGAGCGGATTTTTTCACTTCCTTTTGGACCATGACAACGGGCAGGGGACAGCTTAAACCTCTTGCATCAATCATATTAATTCTTATCCTTTCTCGTATTCATTATGGAAATAAAGGCAAATACCGCCAGGGCAATAATCACGGCAGCTTTGCCCGGAGCGGCAATGCCGCCGGAAGAATAGACGCCGTCTTTCATGGAATCGGGGGAGCCGGCCAGCGCAAAGTTATGCGCAAACGCCGCACCGACGATCATGCCGAAGACCGTGACGGCACTGTCGCCGTTGCCTTCACCGGCTAAGATCAGCTGACGCAGGGGACAGCCGCCTAAAAGAACGCTTCCCCAGCCGACAATGAGCATGCCCAGGAAGTTCCACCACTCCGCCGTATGGGAAACCGGCTGCAGACGTGCCGCAAAGCCCGTGAAATCACCGGTGATTAAATTGCCGATAAAAACCGTCAGCAGAATAATCACAAAACCGGATAAAAGATTAAAATCCTTGAACATGAAGGCGTCGCGCATGCCGCCGACCGTGCAGAGACGGGATTTCTGGGCGAGGGCGCCGACGATCAGGCCGATGATCAAAGACACGGCGAAGGGGGCATGCATGCTGCCGGGGCCCTTTTCCGAAAAGGCAAAAAGCGCCGGTACGGCTAAGACTAAAATCAGCAGGCCCGCCATTGAAAGCGGCATGACCAAGGCTTCGGTTTTCTTGATTTCATAATTGCGTTTCATGCTGAAGCCGCGCCGCAGGAAGAAAATCCCGATCAGAATGCCGACGGCAAAACCGGCCAGACCGACTAAGGCATTAAGGTCCCCGCCGCCTATGCGGATGACCATCCGCAGGGGGCAGCCCAAAAAGACCAGGGCGCCGATCATTACAAAGGCCCCGATGACAAAACGCAGGGCCGGAGACGAACCTGCCCTGCCGTTAAATTCGCCGCTGATCATGGCCATGATCATGGCCCCTAAGACGATGCCGATAATTTCCGGACGGACGTACTGGACCGCCGCTGCCGTATGCATTTTTGTTGCCCCCGCAATATCCCGCAGGAAGCAGGCAATACAAAATCCCATATTGGCGGGATTTCCGAGCTGTGTCAGCAAGACTGCTGATATACCGACAAATAAGCCGGTGATGATCACCCAAATGTTGACTTTCTTTCGCATTTCGTATCTCCTGTCTTTTCTTTATAAAAAAGTCTTCCGTGCTCTTGGCGTGAAGCGCTTCAGAAGACGTTTTTTTAACGTAAAAGGATGCGTTTGCCGCCGTCATAGGCGCTGACTTCACCGATGCACTGAGCCGAAGGCACCGCTTTCTGAAGCGCCTTGTAAAAGGCCTCGGCATCTTGCGGATGCACGGCCAGAAGCAGGCCGCCTGAGGTCTGCGGATCGTAGAGCATATCCTGTATGAAAAGGGCCGTTTCGCCCGGATCCACATGTCCCGCAGCAAAGTTACGATTGCGGTACATGCCTTCCGGCAGCAGTCCCATTTTGGCCAGGTCCGCCGCTTCGCCGATCAGATCCATCTGTTCGGGGTGCAGGGTGATTTTCACATCGCTTGAGAGGGCCATTTCCGCGCAATGTCCCAAAAGACCGAATCCCGTCACATCCGTACAGGCATTCACCCGGTATTCTGCGGCAATATTCCGGGCCGATTTATTTAAGGTCGTCATCAGCGCTTCGGCATAACGCATGGTATCCGCGCTGACCATGTCAACCTTTGCGGCCGTAGTTAAAATTCCGATGCCCAGAGGCTTCGTTAAGAACAGCTTATCGCCCGGCCGGGCCCCGCTGTTCGTCAGGATTTTATCCGGATGGACAAAGCCGGTCACCGCCAGGCCGTATTTCGGCTCCTTGTCAAGGATGCTGTGGCCGCCCGTAATCAGGGCACCGGCCTCATAGACCTTGTCATAGCCGCCGCGCAGCATGCGGTGCACCGCTTCTTTCGGCATCTCTTCCGGCACAGCCATAATGTTCAGGGCGAGTTTTGGTTCTCCGCCCATGGCATAGACGTCCGAGAGGGCGTTCGTCGCTGCGATGGCCCCGAAAGTATAGGGGTCATCGGCAATAGGCGGGAAGAAATCCAGCGTCTGCACGATGGCCAGATCATCGGAAATCTTGTATACGCTGGCATCGTCGCTTTTATCAAAGCCGACCAAAAGATTCGGATCTTTCCGGACCTTGATGCCGTCGAGCAGCTCGGCGAGTACCCCGGCGCCGACCTTGGCGCCGCAGCCGGCACAGTCTGCGAGTTTTGTCAGTTTAATTTCATTTTCCAAGGTTCTTTCCTTTCCTGAGCTTTGAATGCGCGTCTTGACGGATTAAAAAACTGCAGCCGCTTTCAGAAAAGCAAGACGGCAGCTTATAAATCAGGCCTCTATAATATGAAAAGCATGGACTTCAAGTCCCTCCGCCTTAACGGCGGCTTTGATCTTCCCGGCTTCTTCCGGCGGTGCAGACCAGGCGATGCCGCAGTCCGGGCTCAGGGAACGGGGCGCAGAGATGAGGCGGCCTTTCAGATTTTTTGCCCGGCACAAGTCCTCGAGCGCCATGGCTTCGGCCGTCGTATGAAAAGTAACGATAAAACGTTGGTCTTTTTTATCCATCTTTATAAACTCCTTAAAGCGTCCAGTGCCTTTTTTACCTCGTCTTCCGTGTTATAAAAGCCGAAACTGAAGCGGATCGCCCCTTGTTTTACGGTACCGAGCGCTTGGTGCATGCGCGGCGCGCAGTGGGCGCCGGCCCGCACGGCAATCCCGTAATCCCGGCTTAATATATCGGCCGCTTCCCCCGAGGAAAGATCCCGGCAGTTCAGGCAGACGATAGGGGCGCGGCCGCCTGTAAAATCTCCGTAAATTTTGATGCCGGGGATTTTCTTTGCTTCTTCATAAAACATCCGCATCAAATGCATTTCGTGCGCATGGATCTTCTCGATCCCGGTTTTTTCGATGAAGTCAACGGCAGCGGAAAGTCCCGCTATGCCGTGTCCGTTGAGCGTGCCGGCCTCCAGGCGGGTCGGCAGTTCATGCGGCTGCTCTTTCAAATAGCTCTGTACGCCGCTTCCGCCGCATTTGAGCGGCTTTATATCGAGCGCTTCCCGAAGGCAAAGCCCACCCGTGCCCTGCGGGCCCATCAACGATTTGTGCCCGGTAAAACAAAGCACGTCAATACCATCTTTTTCCATATCAATCGGGAGGCTCCCGGCCGTCTGTGAAGCATCCAAAATAAACAAAAGCCCGTGCGCCCGGCAGAATCGGCCGACACGAGCGATATCCGTCAGATTGCCGGTCAGGTTAGAGGCATGGGTGATCACAACGGCTTTTGTTTCGGGCCGGAGCAGCGCAGACAGCTCTTCATAGTCAAGGCATCCGTTTTTATCCGCCCGCAGGAAATCCGCGGATGTGCCTCTTTTTTCGAGCGCATAAAGCGGCCGCAAAACCGAATTGTGTTCAAGATCGCTTGAAATGACATGATCGCCGGGCCCGAAAAGGCCGAAGATTGCAATATTCAGCGCTTCGCTCGCATTAGACGTAAAGACCACATAATCGGCTCTCGGACAGCCGAACAAGGCGGCCAGCCGCCGGCGGGCCCGGTAGATTTCCCGGGAGGCATCGAGTGAATCGCTGTGCGCGCCCCGTCCGCTGTTGCCCATATGCTGCATGGCGTGACAGACCGCCCGGATAACCTCCGGCGGTTTTTTCAAAGTCGTAGCAGCATTATCAAGGTAAATCACATCAAGCTCCGTTTACAATCCGAGGGCGGGCAGTAAAAAAACAATACTATCTTGTATTATGCGTATTCCCCATTGTTTTTTCAATAGTATTCGGGAAAAGCCCTCCGCCTTCGCTTATCTTTTTGACGACCGTAAAAACAGCCGCTCCGGCAAGAGAATCGGCGCAAATTCCTTGCCGATATGCTGAAAAAGATGCTTCTGTTTTACAGCACTCTGCCGATATCCGGTCATAATTTGTTAAAGGATTGGCGGAGGAAAATTTAAAGGTTATACTGAATATGACTAAATATATCCGAGAAATAACACAAAACTTTGCACTATTTCACGGTGCAGGAGGATTGCTGAGGTGATCATAATGAAAAAGAAGACAGCACATAGCCTATCGGGAAAGAGAGGGCTTTTCTCCGTCATCAGCGCTGTTCTGGCGCTCATGATTGTATTTCCTGTCGTATTGAAAGCGGAAGGAAATGAATTGGAAATCAGCGAAAATATTTTCCCCGATGAGGTCTTCCGCAATTACGTGCAGGAGCACTTTGATGCGGACGGATCAGGAACATTGAGTGAAGAAGAAATCGCCGCCGTCACGTCTATTGACGTTTCGGGCAAACGGATGGAATCGCTCGAGGGGATTGCGTATTTCACCGAGCTTCGTGAATTAAATGCAAATAATACCGGCATTTCAGACTTATCCTTTGTAAGACCGCTTGCAACGCATATTCCGATGCAGGAAAATCTGGAAGTTCTGCTCTTGGATCACACGATGATCAAGGATTTGGAACTGCGCTATCTGCCGAATCTGCGCGTCCTGAGTCTTAATGAAGCAGGGGCGGAAAGACTGGATCTCAGCGGGAATCCTAATCTGGAAAGGCTCACCATTGACCGGCTTTATATTGACAGTCTGGATTTAAGCCGGAACGAGCATCTGCGTTACTTAAGTGCGGGGCGCTTGAGAACCTTAAAAGACGGATTTGATCTCAGCCGGAATCCGAGACTCGAAGAGCTGCACCTGCCGTCCTGTGAGCTTGATCATATTGATCTGAGCCATAACCGGGCCCTTCGGACCCTTGATCTTAGCGGCAACCATTTAACAGAAGTGGATTTATCCGGGCAGCAGGGCCTGGAGTCTTTAACGATTTCCGCTAACCCTAATCTCACGGTGCTTGATCTTTCGCCGAATCCGGAGCTGCGTACTCTGATCTGCAGCAGCCTGCCTGTCAAGACCTTGGATCTTTCGAACCTCACTAAGCTGGAAAAACTGGATATCAGTCTCTGCAAGCCGGAGACTTTGGATCTTCGCAATCTGACGCAGCTGAAACGTTTACACTGCGCACAGTGTGAACTGGAAACGCTTGATCTGAGCCATAATACAGCACTTGAATTTTTGGATTACAACGATAAT
>CALLQJ010000108.1 GCA_938014865.1 uncultured Fastidiosipila sp. | reverse complement strand
CCGGCCGCAAGTATACACTTTGCGGCCTGGCCGTGAGCGTGGAAGCGGCCCGGCCGAAACTCGCGCCTTATACCGAGGCCATACGCATTAATCTGGCCAAGCTCACGGGCCTGGATGTCCACGATGTCGGCATTACGGCAACGAGCGGGGAAGGCCTTACGGCCGTCGGTTCCGGCGAGGGGATGGCGTGTATTTGTGTGATTGATGTGAAAGAGGAAAGGCTCGGCTGAGCCTTTTTTTAACTGCGCCGGCTTTGGCTGCCGGCGCGGCAGCTTCTGCCGCAGCGGCGGGCCGTGGTTCAAACGATCAAACCAGCCCGGCCTTAATGTACGCTTCGGCCGCGCGCAGATCTTCGGGCCGGGTAATCTTCCGGTTGCTGATCTCGCCTTCCGTCAGACGGACGGTGATATCGGCGAGCTGTGCGATGCTGACGTCATCGGTCAGGGAAGCAAGCGAAATTTCGCCCTCGGCAATTTTCTGCCGGGCCAGGCGATTGGCCTTCAGCAGACGGTCTAAATGAAAGGTCTGCGGCGTCTGCATGGCGTAGAGCATTTCCCGGGGCACTGTTTCGTAGAGTACGGGATCCTGCCCCGTCGGGGCAAACGCTTTGCGCAGGGTATCCTGCACGGCAATGCCCGGACAGGAAGCGCCGTAAAGCACCGCCGTTTCCCGGCAGCGGGAGAACAAGGCCTTTGTTGTCAGGCAGCGGGCCCCGTCATGGACCATGACCAGACAATCCGAAGGATCCTCGACCTGTTCTTCTAAAGCCGTCAGCCCGTTATATACGGAGGCGGCTCGTGTCCGGCCGCCGGGGATAAAGGACGTGATCTTCTCCTTCAGTCCTGCCTCGTCCAGGACTTTTTTCATCTCTTCACGCTCGTCTTCGGCACAGATAATGTGCAGGCCCGTCTTCGTTTCGGCGGGCAGGCTGTCCAGAAAGTTCAGGCAGCTTTCGGCCGCCCGCACAATGACGGCCTTGCCGCCGAGCTTGAGAAATTGCTTATTGATATCCGCTCCCATGCGCTTGCCGCTTCCGGCAGCCGCCAGGAGTATATGTGTTTCGATTTTGCTTACCAGCATATGTCTAATGCCTCCTGTATCGTATCAACGTAAATGATGCTGCAGTGTTCGGGCAGTTTGATTTTATCGGCCGTGCGTTTGGCCGAACCCGGCAGCAGAATCGTTTCAAATCCTAAATTAGCCGCTTCTCCGAGCCGTTCCGAAAGCCGGGTCACCGGGCGGATTTCCCCCGTGAGGCCGACCTCGCCGCACATCAGCATGCCTTCTTTTAAAGGCTTTTCCCGGAAAGAAGAGGTAATGGCCGCCAGCAGGGCCAGGTCCGTGGCCGGATCGTCGGCTTTGAGGCCGCTAACCACATTGATAAAGGCGTCGGTATTGCTCAGATTCATCTCCAGCTGCTTTTCCAGAAGCGCCATCAGCATGCTCACCCGGTTGCGGTCAAGGCCCTGGGCCACGCGGATGGCCGTGGGGTAGGCGCTCGGATTGAGCAAAGCCTGGATCTCGATCACCAAAGGCCTTGTGCCTTCCACGATCACGCTGAGGGCAGAGCCCGGTACGGCGCGGGGCCGGGAGGCCAGAAGCATCTCGGACGCATTCGCTACCGGAACCAGGCCCTTGTTTTCCATTTCAAAAAGCCCGATTTCATTGGTGGCGCCGAAGCGGTTCTTGACCGCCCGGATCAGACGCAGAGAGGAGAAGCGGTCGCCTTCAAAATAAAGCACCGTATCCACCATGTGCTCCAGTACCCGGGGACCGGCCAGACTGCCTTCTTTGGTGACATGGCACCTCGCATTTACGGAAGAACAAGAACGAATAAGGAAACTAGTTCGCCAATT
>CALLQJ010000107.1 GCA_938014865.1 uncultured Fastidiosipila sp. | reverse complement strand
GCCGGTCGGAGACTCGAACGGCGGGAGCGTGACGAAAACCGCCGCGGCCAGCGCTTCCGCAATAATATAGCGGCTGCCTGCTTTATAGGCTTCCCGGAGATTTTCCGGCACATCCTCCGCCGCCTTTTCATTTAATTCAATCAGGATATACTGCGCCTCAGGATTCACACACAAGGCCACGTTGGACGGCAGGGTCCAGGGCGTCGTCGTCCAGGAGGCGAACCAGGTGTTCTCCTCATCCGCCGCTTTGAAGCGGATGAAGACAGAGGTTTCCTTGACGTCTTTATAGCCCTGTGCCACCTCATGGCTCGACAGCGCCGTTCCGCAGCGCGGGCAGTACGGCACGATCTTGTAGCCGTTATAAAGCAGCCCCTTCTCCCAGATCTTTTTGAGGGCCCACCACTCGGACTCAATGTAATTATTGTCATAGGTTATATAAGGATTTTCCATATCCGCCGAATAGGCCAGCCTGTCCGACATCTGCTCCCATTCGTCCTTATATTTCCAGACACTCTTTTTGCAGGCTTCTACGAAGGGCTCAATGCCGTACGCTTCGATCTCATCCTTGCCGTCGATGCCCAGGGCCTTCTCCACTTCCAGTTCGACCGGCAGGCCGTGGGTATCCCAGCCCGCCTTGAATTCCACATGATAGCCTTTCATCCGGCGGTAGCGCGGAATAATATCCTTGATGGAGCGGGTCAGGACATGCCCGATATGCGGCTGCCCGTTCGCCGTCGGCGGCCCGTCATAGACCGTGTAGGTTTCTTTTCCGGCATTCATGTCTTCCAGTTTATGCTGCAGATCATGAGCCTTCCAAAAAGCTTGAACCTCAAGCTCTCTGTCTTTAAAATTCATATCTGATTCAATTTTTTTGTACATTGTATCCTCCCTGCGAAGAACTTTTCTCAATAATAAAAGGCGCCCCATCGGGACGCCTCAAGACGCGGTACCACCCGACTACCTCCTTTGCAAAAAGGAGATACTCTTCTCAGTTTTAACGGTGCAGCTTTAAGGTTACCGTCTGCCCCTCCGGCCGAAGATTTCGGGACAGAAGCTCGGGGGTGATCTTCTTTTCCCGTGTGCTGCCGGTCTTCCAGCCCCGGACCGGCTCTCTTGGAACTTACACGAGAAAATACTCTTCCCTTCAACGCCTTTAATTCTTCAGGCAATTATCAGGGAAAAGCCCTGATTCGTCAAGCCCCGCCGCCTTCCGGAGCCCCTTCCAGAAGCGCGTCCAGATTCTTGCGCATCAGCGTTAAATAATTGCCGCCGTCCGCAAGCTGTTCTTTGCTCGGCGAATGCACCGAATAAAGCGGCAGCACTTCGGCGCCGATCTCTTCGGCTAAAATCTCCGCGGTTTTCGCGCTGCCGTCGGCATCGTAATAAACCGCTTTAATATTATGTTCGCGGGCAAAGCGCACCATCTCCGCCATCTTTTCAGGATCAGGCTCCTGCTCGGTGCCCATCCCGCTCAAGCCTTTTTGAATGAGGCCGTAATCATCGGCAAGATAGCCGAAGGCTTCGTGCGTAATCAAAAAGTATTCCAGCCCGGACGCCTTGAGTTTCTCGGAGTACTCCTCATCGAGTGCACTCAGCTCCTCTTTAAACGCCTTCAGATTCTCCTCATAAAAGGCTTTGTCTTCGCTGCGGATTTCGCCCAGACCTTCTGCTATATTTTCAGCCAGACGCGCGGCATTGCGAAGGCTCAGCCAGAGATGGGGATCATACTGTCCGTGATGATGCTCTTCTTCATGTTCGTGCCCGGCCTCTTCATTTTCTTCGTGTTCATGCCCGGCCTCTTCTTCATGCTCATGATGGTGGACATGTTCGGCGGGGCGAAGATCCAGCCCTTGGCCGGCCTCAATGAATTTTAAGTCCTCGTTTTCGGCCGTCAGCGCCGTTTTGGCCTTATCGATCCAATGCTCCATGCCGGCGCCCTGGTAGATCAGCACATCGGCATCGGCCATTTCCGCCATTTGTTTCGCGCTCGGCTCAAAATCGTGGGAGCTGCTGCCTTCCGGCATGATATTGATCACCTCGGCACGATCCTTCACAATGCGCTTGGTAAATTCATACATCGGATAAAAGGAGGTATAAATCGTGAAGCGTTCATCGGAATCCGCTTTCTTTTTGCCGCCTTCCGCGGCGCAGGCACTGCCCGCCACTGCCAGGCTCAGCAGGACGGCAAGCCACTTTATTTTCTTTAGTTTTTTGAACATATTTTTTCTTTTGAAACTCCCTTCTTTGCGAATCATTCGCATTTTAGAACAGCATATTTTATGCGTCAAGTTTTATTTTCGCCCCGAGGGCTTTTGCTTAGTTGAACGGCCTGCTCCTCTTCTGTATTATCTAATAGATATGAAAAAGAACAGACAGAAAAAACACAACGGAGGGGGCACCGGCAGTCACTTGCGCGAGCAGTACAGTGACTTGCGCAATCAGGTGGGCAATATTATTGATGACCACTCCTGGATGACGTCCTGGAAGGCAAGGATCCAGCGTTTCATGGATCTGAACCTTACTCAGACGGCGGCTGCCTCGAGCTTTTATTTCCTCTTCTCCCTCTTCCCTTTGATACTGCTCTTCTTCAGCCTGCTGAATCTGATCAATCCGCATCTGGCACAGCGTGCCGAAGATGCGATCCCCCGCCTGGAAGCTGCGATTCCGGGACAGGTCTTGACGATTCTTCTGGATTTTATAAAAGGAATCGGCGACCGGACGAGCGTTCCCTTCATTTCCCTGACCGCCGTAGGTCTGCTCTGGTCGGCCTCTAAAGGGGTCGGGAGCATCGTGAACTGCATGACGGGGATTTACCATTCCAAAAAAGATTATAATTTCCTGCTGCGCCGTCTGCTGGGCATCATTGCCATCATTATCTTAAGTCTGGTCCTGATCGCCATCCTCCTGCTCTTGAGCTTCAACCGCGTCATCCTTGATTTCCTGGAAGAATACATCGTGCTGCCGGATTTCCTGACGCTGCCGACCTTTAATCTGAAAACTTACTTTCTCTCCTTTGCTGCTTTGGTGCTGATTTTTACCATTACCTATTCCATCCTCGGCCGTCATCGCGGGTATTTCCTTCACACCCTTTTTTCAGCCATGATTACCGCCGCGGCCTGGCTTCTGATCTCATTCGGCTTCTCCAGCTTTATTTCCCGGCGCTCGGACTACTACCTCACCTACGGGAGCGTCACCGGTATTATTTTCCTGATGCTCTGGCTTTATGCCGCCATCTTTACGATCATGGCGGGCGCTTTTATTCATACGGAATTTATCCGGAAATATCCGCGCCGAAAGAAAAAGAAGAAAAGAAATCCGCCTCGCTCTGAGACGGATTTTTAAGCCTGTTAAAATAATAATTTATACTCTAAAACTTCAGCGAGGGCAGCCTGTCAAACGGGACGCCTTTTCTTTATCTTTATGCGTCTTTTTTATCTCTGCGTTCATAGCGCGAGAAATAATAGCACAGCGGCTCTTTCTTTCCCGCCGTCATGCATTCGGAACGCCGGACTTCTTCCCACTCCGGCAGGGCATCCAGATTCGGGAAAAAGCAATCCGTATCGGCATAGACTTTTTCGACATGGGTGACATGACAGACATCACAGTACGGAAGCAAAAGCGCATAGACCTGGCTGCCGCCGATCACATAAAAAGGCTGCTTCCCTTTCTCTTTCTCATAGGCTTCCAGGAGCGCCTCGGCGGAATGAAAAACCCGGGCACCTTCCGGCCGGAGCTTCGGATTACGGCTCAAAAGCCAGTTCTCTCTTCCCGGCAGAGGTCTGCCTCCGGGAAAAGTCTCCAAGGTTTTGCGTCCGTAAATCAGAATGCCGTCTGAGGTCAGCTCACGAAATCTTCTGAGATCATTTTTTATTCGGACGATCTGATCGCCGCCGCGCCCTATGGCCCAGTGCTTGTCCGCCAGTACAATTGCTTCCATCCTGCCTCCTTAAACCGCTACGGGAATCTTTCCGATGCTCGGCCCGTGCTGATAATTTTCCAGTTCAAAACTGTCTGTCGTAAAATCGTAAAAGTCTTTGACTTCCGGATCCACCCGCAGGATCGGCGCAGGATAACGCTTTGCTTCAAAAAGCTTTTTCACGATCGGAATATGACGGTCATAAATATGTGCATCCGCAATGACATGCAAAAGCTCTCCCGCTTCCAGCCCGCTCACCTGCGCCATCATATGCAGGAGGACGGCGTACTGCGTCACGTTCCAGGAATTGGCCACCAGCATATCCTGTGAGCGCTGATTCAAGATGGCATTTAACTTCCGGCCCGTGACGTTAAAGGTGACAGAATATGCACAAGGATATAAGTTCATCTCATGAAGGTCCGAGAAATTATAAATATTCGTCATGATTCTGCGGCTGTAAGGATTATGCTTCAGATCGTAGAGCACGCGGTCCACCTGATCAAACATGCCTTCCTTATACTGATGCTTTATGCCCAGCTGATAGCCGTAGGCCTTGCCGATCGAGCCTGTCTCATCGGCCCAGGCATCCCAGATCTTGCTGTTCAGGTCCCGGACATTATTGGATTTTTTCTGCCATATCCACAAAAGCTCATCCACCGCGGCCTTGAAATTAATTTTCCGGATGGTTTGAATCGGGAATTCCTCAGAGAGATCGTAGCGGTTCACGATGCCGAAACGTTTGAGGGTATTCGCGGGGCTGTTATCATCCGCCCAGCGCGGTCTGACTTTATAGGCTTCCGACGAATAGCCTTTTTCTAAAATCTCCCGGCAATTTTCAATAAATAGATCATCGGCTCTGCTCATCTTTTCCTCTCCTCCTTGCTGTCTGAAACGATTCTAACACAGCGCCGCGCTCTCCTTCCATCTCCTGCGTTTTTATAAAGATCCGCCTTGATGATCAGCCGGCACGAATAAGTGCTTCCAGCCGGGCAAAGCGCCCTTCTTTAATGCCGGGCACCTGCATTAAATCTTCTTTGCAGCTGAAGCTTCCCGTTTCTTCACGGTAGGCGATGATGTCGGCTGCGGTTTTTTCGCCTATGCCCGGCAATTTCTGCAGTTCTTCCGCATCCGCCGTATTAATATCGATAAGCTGTGAGGACGCTGAGGCCGGCGGATCTTTCGAAGGGACATTGATCTGTCCTCCTCCGGCCCGCCATTCTGTCAGGGTCGGAATCCGGATGTGGCTTTCCCCTTCTACCCGGGCCGCCAGATTCAAAGCCTCCTGCGCCGCATCCGGCCTGAAGCCGCCTGCTTCTTCAATAAGCTCATAAAGGTAGGCGCCGTCTTCTAAAAGGTAGATGCCTTCCCGGCAGACCGCGCCGGTCAGGTAGACCGGATAAAGTTTTGCCTCAAGCTTTTCTTCCCCTTCCTTTTCCCCGTTAGATGAGCCGTCCGCCTGCTCAGCCTGCGGCGGATGATCGCCTTTTTCTGCGCCCCCGGCTGCTTCATCCGCTTCCTCTTCTGCCGGGAAAAGAGAAGGCGCCGCCTCCCCTCTGTATTCTGCGCTCAGGTGAACAATCCCCAGAACGCAGCAGACGCTGAATACAAAAGCCGAGAGCAGGATTTGCTTTTGTTTCTTTTCTTTCATAATGGCCTCCTTCTTCTTTTCTTCCAGCGTAGAGAAAAAAGAGTCGGGGGCGCGGGTAAAAAGAGCAAAGAAAGGCAACAAAAAAGCACGGACATTACGCCGTGCCCTTTCTGTCCCTGCCGTCTCAGCCCTCAGCCTTCGGCAGCTGTCTCCTCACTGTTCTCGGCCGCAGCCTCCGGCTCCGCGTGCTCCGCCGAGGACTGCCAAAGCCTGTCGAGGCTGTAATATTCACGTTCTTCTTTCAGGAAAATATGGACGACCACATCGATGTAGTCGAGCAAAAGCCAGCGTCTGCTGTCAAAGCCTTCCGTATAGCGCGGACTTATATGATGCTTTTTCTCGATCTTTTCTTCCACCTCGGCCGCCAGCGCCCTGACCTGAACGCCCGAACGCCCCGAAGCAAGCACAAAATAATCGGCAAGCGTGGATTTCTCACTGATCTCGATCACTTCGATATCCAGTGCATTTTTATCATCCAGAATCGCGGCAATCCCCTGAGCCAAATTAAACATTTCTTCTTTGCTTTTTCGTTTCTAAGTCATAAAACTCCTGAAAATAATAATTTTTATAGTGTAGCAAAGATTGCGCAAAAGGGGCAATTTCAGGCCCCTCCGTCTTTGCTGTCTTTAATCTGAAGCTTCTTTTTGTTTGATTTTTTCGGCCAGATAACGGCGGGCTGCGACGGTATCCTTATGGACTTTGCCGCCGCCGGCTTCAATCCCGGCCGCACTGCCGTCGATCGTCATCACGACCGCTTTGTCCAGATCCTTCTGCGCCATCTCGCGGATCGGCGCCAGGTCCGCGTAGTCGCGGGCCGGCTCAATCTTGTCCGCCAAATAGACAATCTTTTCCAGAGGCGCGGGAATCCGGCTCAATGAGCTGTGGTGGTAAATGGCCCCTCTTACGGCCGGATCTTTAATGTCAAAGATCTCGCGCACCATAAAAGCCGCCACCGGGCCGTGCAGGATCGGTTTGTTCTCAAGATAAGACGGATCAATGCGTGAGAGCACATCCGGACGCTTGTGGTAATTTTGCTCCTTCGCCATATCGTGCAGAATGCCTGCCTGTGCCGCCGCCCAGGGATCAGCACCGAAGCGCACGGCTAAACGCACGGCTTCATACATCACATTCAAAGAATGAATCAAACGCCCATAAGACATGAGCCGCATAAGTTTGCGCTCATAATCGCGCAGGAGCAGAATCTGCTCTTCGCTTAATACGGAAAGCGGCTGATCACGGTAAAGATAGTTTTTATCAATAAAAGCCCGGACGTCTTTCGGCAGTCCCTTCACGTCTTTTCCGGCCAGCAGCTCTTCGCGGATCGTACTCGACGAGAGCGTACTGGGTTTCATCGGATAAAACGTAATACAGGCCCCGTAATATTTTTCCAGACGCTTTTTCTGTGCCTCCAGCACCTTCCGGTCCTCTTCCCCGGGGCGCTCGGCCACCAGCAGCGGACAGGATTTAAGCAAGGCCGGATATTCGTGCCAGGTCTCGATTTCCATGAGAGAATCCGATCCGATGATTAAATACAAAAGCTCTCCCGGCGGCAGGACGTGGGCCCGGAGATAGCGGACCGTGGAAATGGTATAGGAAGGCCCCGATTCTTTGATCTCATAGTCCGAGACCTTCACCGCCTTGTACTTTTCCTTTGCGAAGACTTTTTTAGCCATCATATAGCGGTAGGCCGAAAAGGAAATATCCCGCCTGCCTTTGTGCGGAGGCGTCCCCGCCGGCATCACGTAAATCTGATCGGGAATACCGCTTTTCAAGGCCGCCTTCACCATACGCCTGTGGGCTTTGTGAAAGGGATCAAAGGTCCCGCCGTATAATGCCGTGCTCATCCTTAACTCCCGATATCGCGGCGGAAATGCATCTTTTCAAAAACAACATTTTCCGTCATGCGGTAGCAGCGTTCCAGTGCTTGCTCCAATGTGGAATCGCGGGCCGTCAGCCCCAGCACCCGTCCGCCGTCGGTGTAATATTTGCCGTCTTTTTTTACGACACCGGCCGGGTACACAAATTCACAAGCTTCGCCTTCGGGAAGCAAGGCATCCTCCGGCGTTTCGCAGATATAAGGGGCCAGACCCTTGATCTCTTTGCCTTTTTCATAGGCCTTAGGGTAGCCGCCCGACGCCAGGATGACACAGGCGCAGGCCATGTCTTCCCATTCAAGCTCAAGCTCATCAAGGCGCCCTTCTTCCGTCGCCTCCATGACCTCAAGGAGATCCGTCTTTAAAAGCGGCAGGACCGCCTGGGTTTCGGGGTCGCCGAAGCGGGCATTGTATTCGATAATTTTCGGACCGTCTGCGGTCAGCATAAGCCCGAAATACAAGACCCCGCTGAACGGGCAGCCCAGTTCCCGCATGCCTTCTAAAGTCGGTTCAATAATACGCTCTCTGAGATAGCGCTTTTCTTCCGCGCTGAAGCGATGCGAGGGACAGATAGATCCCATGCCGCCGGTGTTAAGGCCTTGATCATGGTCCAGCGCTCTTTTATAGTCTCGGGCCGGCAGCATCGGCAGATAATGCATTCCGTCGCAGAAGCACAAGAGGCTCATTTCTTCGCCTTCTAAAAATTCCTCGATCAGAATCGTCTTGCCGGCCTCCGCGAAGCGTCCTTCGATCATCAGGCTTCTGACGGCCTGCCGGGACTCTTCCCGGCTGCGGCAGATCAGGACCCCTTTGCCGAGGGCGAGGCCGTCTGCTTTGACGACCAGTGGATGGGGCGCTGTCTCAATATAGTGCAGTGCCGCTTCGGGATCCGTAAAGAGTTCATAAGACGCGGTGGGGATCCCTTTCTTCTTCATAAGCTCTTTGGCGAAGGATTTGCTCGCTTCTATTCTGGCCGCTGCTTTCGACGGGCCGTAGCTTTTGAAGCCTGCGGCGCGCATAAGGTCACAGAGCCCTTCCGCCAGCGGATCATCCGGCGCGACAAAAACAAAATCCGGCTGAATCTTTTCGGCAAATGCCACGAGCTCATCTGAAGCGGAGGCCGCAATATCGACCGTTTCCGTTTTAGCCCCCATGCCGTCATTGCCCGGCGCACAGTAGATTTTCCCGACCCGCGGACTGCTGCTGAGCTTGCGGGCAATCGCCGCTTCGCGGCCGCCGCCGCCGATCAGAAAAATAGTTTGTTTTTCTCTCATCTTTTTGCTTTCTCCTTACGTTTCGATCAGAAAATACAGACGGGAAGCAGGCTCAGTCCCGCTCCCCGTCCGTCTGTAAGCTGATGATTAATGTTTGAAATGTCTTTGACCCGTGAAGACCATGCAGATGCCCAGCTCATTGCAGGCTTTGATGGAATCTTCATCACGGATGGAGCCGCCCGGCTGTACGATCAGGCGCACACCGTGCTTGCCGGCATGGCGGACGCAGTCGTCAAAGGGGAAGAAGGCATCCGAGGCCATAATCGCCCCCTTGGTTTTCTCGCCGGCCTGACGGCAGGCAATCTCAACCGAGGTGATCCGGTTAGGCTGTCCGGGACCGATGCCGACGGTCTGATAGCCTTGGGTCAGGCAGACCGAATTCGACTTGACGTGCTTAACCACACGCATGGCGAAACGCATCTTCTCGATATCGCCTTCCTCGAGTCCTTTTTCCGTCACAACTTTCAGCGTATCCTCGTCAATATCCGTCAGATCTGTCTCCTGCATCAAAAGTCCGCCGTTGACAAACTTATAAGATCTGTGGCCCTTCTCCAAAGGCTTAGCCGCATCGGGCAGAATCAGAAGACGCATATTTTTCTTTTTCTTGAACACCTTCAGGGCGCCTTCCGTAACGGACGGAGCGACAACCACTTCGAGGAAAACCGGGCGCATCGCCTTGGCCATCTCCTCGCTGATTTCGCGGTTGGAAGCGATGATGCCGCCGAAAATCGAAACGGAATCCGCCTCGTAAGCAAGACGCCAGGCTTCTTCAATCGTATCGGCGCTGGCAATCCCGCAGGGGTTCGCATGCTTGACGGCCACAACCGTCGGTTCGCTGAATTCTTTAAGCATCTGCAGGGCCGCATCGGTATCGGAAATATTGTTATAGCTTAAGGCCTTGCCCTGAATCTGTTCCGCTTCCGTCAGGCTGTCTTTGCGGCTGAGGGCGTCTTTATAAAAGGCCGCTTTCTGATGCGGATTTTCGCCGTAGCGCATGTCGGCAACTTTTTCATAGGTCAAGGTCAGGGTATCTTCTTCCGCCCTGATCTTCTCGCGCCATTTCTCCGCCTCTTCCGTCTTCCCTGCAGCTTCCGCCTTTTCCGCTTCGGCTTCTTCGCCGGCTTCGGCCAAGTTCGTCAGATATGATGCGATCAGAGCATCATAAGCGGCGGTATGGCGGAACACCTTCGCCGCCAGGCGCTCCCGGGTCAGCTCCTTCAGCCCGCCGGATTTGAGTTCTTCAAGAACCGGCTCATAATCTTCCGGATCGCAGAGAACGGCGACATCTTTATGATTCTTCGCCGCCGCCCGCAGCATGCTCGGTCCGCCGATATCAATATTTTCAACGGCCAGTTCTTTGCTGCAGTCTTCCCGGCTGATGGTTTCTTTAAAGGGATAGAGATTGCAGATCACCAAATCAATATACGCGATCTCCTGCTCCTCGAGGAATTTTTTGTCTTCCTCCTTATCCCGTCTGGCCAAAATGCCGGCATGTATTCTCGGATGCAAGGTCTTCACCCGGCCGTCCAGGCATTCGGGGAAACCCGTCACATCACTGACATCTTCTACTTCGAGCCCCGCATCACGCAGCATCTTTGCGGTGCCGCCGGTCGAGAGCAGGCCGTAGCCCAGTTTGCTGAGCCCTTCGGCCAGGGGTACCAGCCCTGTTTTGTCAAATACACTGATTAGAGCCTTCTTCATTTCACATTCTCCTTTATGCTTCAGACTGTTCATCATCCGCTTCTATGATTTCTCCTTCCAGACCTTCCGGTCCTTTCGGGAAAATTGCTTCCAGCCGGCGCAGAATTTCCGGATACAAGACATGTTCGGCCTGCGCCATCACGCGCTTCTGCAGACGCTCGGGATCATCATCTTCTTTTACTTTTACCTTTTTCTGCAGAAGGATGCGTCCTCTGTCATAGTCCTCGTTGACCAAATGGATGGTCGCCCCGGTCTCTTCCTCGCCCGCGGCCAGGACCGCCTCATGCGGCTTTATCCCGTACATCCCCTCACCGCCGTAGGCGGGCAGAAGAGAAGGATGGATA
>CALLQJ010000106.1 GCA_938014865.1 uncultured Fastidiosipila sp. | reverse complement strand
CGATCCTCGACCTTGATGATCCTCCGACCTGCATTCTTTATCCCGACGATATTTCGTATTTGGGCGGTGCCGTCGAAATCGAGAAACGCGGGCTGAAAATTCCGGACGATATCAGTGTTACAGGCTATGACGGCATTTTGCTGAGCAGAATGATCCGGCCCATGCTGACGACGATGAGTCAGGACAGCGTCGGCTTAGGATCCGAAGCGGCCAAGCTTCTGCTTGAGGCCATCGAAGATCCGAAAACGTATATACCGCGGCTGGTGATGATCCCGGGGCATCTGCAAACGGGAGGTACGGTCAAAGACATCAACGAAGCATAAGCAAGCGTTTTAAGCAGATTTAAAAAGAGTTTGTCAAAGCATAAAGACAGTCTCTCGGGCATTCTTATGCCGAAATGCATCGGATACAGAGCCGGCGGAGAGGAAAAACACTTTTCTGCAGCGGCACAAGATTTAAAAGGTTTCAACACTTAAAGGGAAGTGTGAAATATAAATTGGATGGAGGAAAAAGAATGAAGAAACTATTAGTCAATCTTTTAGCAGTCAGCATGGTCTTCAGTCTGGCTGCCTGCGGCGGCAACGATTCGAAGGACAAAGATCCTGTCGATGACACCAAGCAGGAAGAAAAAGAGACAGAAAAAGAGACCGAAAAAGAGACCGAAAAAGAGACCGAAAAAGAAACGGAAAAAGAGACGGAAAAAGAAACCGATGCAGAAGTTCAAAACGACGAAGGCAGCGTGTTTAACATCTATGCCTGGAACGAAGAGTTCAAAGGTTTCTTTGAAGAGTACTACGAGGTCCCGGAAGGGATTACCGTAAACTGGATTATCACACCCAGTCAGGACGGCGCTTATCAGCAGAAACTTGACGAGGCGCTTCTGAATCAGGAGACGGCTGCGGATGATGACAAGGTCGACCTTTTCCTGGCCGAGGCTGACTATATTCTGAAGTACACCAATTCGGAATATACGCAGGATGTAGCGCCCTTAGGCGTTACCGATTTCAGCACGGCGTATGAGTACACCGTACAGGCTGCATCGGATGATAACGGCGTCACCAAAGGCGTTTCCTTCCAGTGCTGCCCGTCCGCTCTGATCTATCGTCGTTCGATTGCGCAAGACGTGCTCGGCACCGATGATCCGGCAGAAGTACAGGAAAAACTTGACAGCTGGGATAAGTTTGAGCAAGTCGCGGGCGACGCCAAAGATAAAGGCTATCTGATGACCGCTTCTTTCGCCGAGACTTATCGTGCATTCTCCAACAACGTCACCTCCCCTTGGGTTGATGAAGAGAATAATCTGCAGTTTGACCAGCAGATCCTGGACTGGATCGATCAGACAGAAGAATTCATCGAGAATGATTACACGCTGACAGCGGGTATCTGGGACGATGAGAAAAACAATCAAATGTTTGAAGACGGCAAGACCATGTGCTTCTTCGGTCCTGCCTGGTACTACAACTTCAGCATGGAAAATGCCATGGATCCTGAAAAGGGCAGCTACGGCGACTGGGCCATCATTGAAGGGCCTCAGGCACACTTCTGGGGCGGCACCTGGCTTCTGGCGCCTGCCGGCACCGACAACCCGACCATGGTTGCAGACGTGATGAATACCTTCATTAACGATGAAGATGTATGCTCCAAGCTCGTATCCGAGCAGATGCAGTTCAGCAATAATCAGGTTGTGAACCAGAAGTTCGGTGAAGATCCGGAATACGGCAACGAATTCCTGGGCGGCCAGAATGATACGGCAGTATTTGTCGACCTGGCTAAGAACATCAAGTTCGAAAACCAGACGATCTATGATCAGCTGCTGAACGAAGGTCTCCAGACCGCTATGCAGGAATACTTCAGAGGCTCTGTTGATAAAGACACGGCACTGCAGAATTTCTACAACTACGTGAACGAGACTTATCCGGCCATCAATACCCCTTCATAAGGGATTAAACCTTCGACCGGGGCGGGCCTGCCGCCTGCCCCGGACTATTATCTAAGAACCCGCGCAGAGACTGCTCAGAGAGCATCACTCGATTTCCCGGGAGCATTCCGAAGAAACATCAGACAAGTAATGTTTTGTGAACTGTCACTGCGAATTTTTCTCATCTGTTCTGTAAGTCTGTTTTCAAAAATCAGGGAGGATATCTCATGAATAAGCTCGATGAGCGCAAGCGCTCCGGAGGGAAGGGAGTCAGCTACGCAAAATGGGGGTACATCTTCATAGCGCCGTTTTTTATCGCTTATATCACATGTACGTTCATTCCGCAGCTGCTCACCATTTACAACAGTTTCTTTATGAACTACCGTGACGGCCTGACGCAGGTCGGTCCGAAGTTCGTCGGCCTGGCCAACTACGTCAAGTTATTTTCCAGAGACAATACGGGGAATATCGGTATTCTGAAATATTTCGGCAATACCATGATTCTCTGGCTGATGGGGGCAATTCCTCAGATCATCGTCGCGCTTTTGCTGGCGGTTATCTTCACGAATTACCGTCTCAGGATTAAAGGGCAGAGCTTCTTTAAAGCGGTGATTTACATGCCGAATCTGATCATGGCGTCTGCTTTTTCGATGCTCTTCTTTACGATTTTTTCGAATGTCGGGCCGATCAACCAGCTCCTGCAGCAGGCCGGCTTCCTCGATAAACCGTTTGATTTCTTCAGCAAGACAATTTCGGTACGAACGCTGATTGCCTTTATGAACTTCCTGATGTGGTTCGGGAATACGACCATTGTTTTGATGGCCGGCATCATGGGGATCGATCAGGCGCTTTTCGAAGCCGCAGAGATTGACGGAGCGAATGCACTGAATGTTTTCTTCCGGGTGACCCTGCCGCTTCTGACGCCGATTCTTGTCTACGTTATTATCACGGCGTTAATCGGCGGACTGCAGATGTTTGATGTGCCGCAGATTCTGACGCTCGGCCAGGGCATGCCGGACCGCACCAGCATGACCATGGTGATGTATCTCAACAATTTCTTAACGACCAGTAAAAACTACGGTATGGCAGGCGCAGTCAGTGTGGTACTGTTCATTATTTCGGGCCTGCTGAGCCTTGTAGTGTACCGCACGCTGTCACGGCAAAGATAAAGGGGAGGAGTGCTTGAAATGACGAATACTACGATTGAAAACAATACGGCGAGCGAAGCCAAAAGCATCGGCGTAAGGAGATTTTTCGCTTATCTTTTCCTGATCATCATTACGATCTTGTGTCTCTTCTCCTTTTATTTGCTGCTGATTAACGCGACACGGTCCAACTCACAGCTGCAGGCGGGCTTTACCCTCCTGCCGGGCGGAAACTTTATTCATAACCTGAAGAATGCCTGGAACGATGCGTCCATCAATATTCCCAGAGGCTTGGTCAACAGCTTTGTGGTGGCGGCCTTATCCGCCATCCTGGCCACCTACTTTTCGGCCCTGACGGCCTACGGCATTCATGCGTATCAGTTTAAGCTGAAAAAAGCGGCCTTTACCTTCATCATGGCGGTCATGGTTATTCCGCCGCAGGTATCCGCCGTCGGCTTTGTGCAGCTGATGTACAAGCTGCATCTGACGAATAATTTCCTGCCCCTGATACTTCCGGGCATTGCCTCACCGATTGTCTTCTTCTATATGAAGCAGTATATGGAATCGGTGCTGCCCCTGGAGATGGTAGAGGCGGCGCGCGTGGACGGTTCGCATGAGTTTGCAACTTTCAACCGCATTGTTCTGCCGATCCTGAAGCCGGCCATTGCCGTACAAATGATTTTTTCCTTTGTTGCTTCCTGGAATAACTACTTCATTCCGGCCCTCCTGCTGGACAAGGCCCACATGAAAACGGTGCCGATTATGATTGCGCAGCTGCGCAGTGCAGACTACTCCAAATTTGATATGGGGAAGGTTTACATGTTCATTCTTCTGGCGATTTTGCCGGTCATTGTAGTTTATATTTTCCTGTCACGCTCGATTATCGGAGGTGTGACCGCAGGAAGTGTGAAAGGATAAATCGATATGCAGTACGGATATTTTGATGATGCAAGAAACGAGTATGTCATCACGACCCCGGAGACCCCTCTGCCGTGGATCAACTACCTCGGCAATGAAGAGTTCTTCGGCCTGATCAGCAACACCGGCGGCGGCTATTGCTTTTACCGCGACGCCAAGCTCTTGAGGCTCTTGCGTTATCGCTACAATAATGTACCGGCCGATGTGGGCGCACGCTTTTACTACGTTAAAGAAAAAGGCAAGAAGGCCTGGAGTCCGGCGTACCACCCTTGCGATACGGCGCTCGACGACTACAGCTGCCGCCACGGTTTAGGCTATACCGTGATCCGCGGGGAAAAAGACCGGCTCAGTGCCGAAATGACCTGTTTCGTTCCGATGGGCGAGAACTGTGAAGTTCATAAACTCCGCTTGAAGAACGAGGGGGATGAAGCCAAAGCAGTTCAGCTGACCGGTGCGGTGGAGTGGTGCCTTTGGAATGCCACGGATGACTCGACCAATTATCAGAGAAATCTCAATATTGCGGAGGTCGAGGTAGAAGACAATACCGTCTACCACAAAACCGAATACAGAGAGCGCCGGAATCATTATGCTTACTACGGCGTCAATACGGATGCGGCAGGCTTTGATACCGACCGCGACACATTTATCGGAAAATTCAATCAGTGGATGAATCCGGTCGCCGTTACAAAAGAAGAAAACTATCAGAGCATTGCGCACGGCTGGTATCCGATTGCCGCCCTGCGTGTTGATCTGACGCTCGAGCCGGGCGAAGAAAAAGAATTTGTCTTCACCCTCGGCTATGCGGAAAATCCGAAAGATAAGAAATTCATTGCGCCGAATGTGATCCGCAAGGACGGAGCCAAGAAAACCTTGGCGCGTTTTTCCGAGCCCGAGGCGGCCGATGAGGCGCTTGAGGAGCTGAAGAGCTACTGGACGAATCTCCTGAGCACTTATAAATTCAAGAGCGAAGATAAGACCTTGAATCGCATGGTCAATATCTGGAATCAGTACCAGTGCATGGTGACCTTTAACATGAGCCGTTCGGCCAGCTACTTTGAAAGCGGCATCGGACGGGGGATGGGCTTTAGAGACTCTTGTCAGGATCTGCTGGGCTTTGTCCACCTGATCCCGGAGCGGGCCCGTGAACGTATTCTGGATATTGCCTCTATTCAGTTTGAAGACGGCAGTACCTATCATCAGTACCAGCCTCTGACCAAGCGCGGCAATAACGACATCGGCGGCGGCTTTAATGACGATCCGCTCTGGCTGGTCGGCTGCACCTATGCTTATATTGCCGAAACCGGTGATCTGAGCATTTTGGATGAACCGACGCCTTTTAACAATCAGGAGGGCAGCGAAAAACCGCTGCTTGAACATCTGCGCCGCAGCGTCAATTTTACCCTTAACAATATCGGTCCTCACGGCCTGCCTCTGATCGGGCGCGCCGACTGGAACGATTGCCTGAATCTGAACTGCTTCTCTGAAACACCCGGAGAAAGCTTCCAAACCTCCGGGCCGAGTGAGGGTCCGACGGCGGAAAGCGTATTTATCGCCGGCATGTTCGTAAAATATGCCGCGGAGTATGCCGAGCTGTTGGACCTCGTCGGAGAAGAAGAGGAGGCAGCGGAGATCAGGGCTTCGGTTCAGAAGATGAGCGATACCATCGAAGACGCGGGCTGGGACGGGGAGCATTTCCTCAGAGCCTATGATGCAGCAGGCCGGAAGGTCGGCTCGAATGAGAATGAAGAAGGGCAGATCTACATTGAACCGCAGGGCTTTTGTGCCATGGCGGGGGTGGGCGTCGAAAGCGGCAAAGCGAAACGAGCCCTTGATTCCGTCCGGGAGCGTCTGCTCGGGACCTACGGTACCGAACTGCTGACGCCGTGCTACACGAGCTATCATAAAGAACTCGGCGAGATCACAAGCTATCCGCCGGGCTACAAAGAAAACGGTTCTGTTTTCTGCCATAACAACCCGTGGGTTTCTATTGCGGAAACTGTTTTGGGCAGGGGCGACGAAGCCTTTGATCTTTATAAGAGAATCTGCCCGGCGTATCAGAATGAGATCGCCGATGTACGCCGCAGTGAGCCTTACGTCTATGCTCAGACGGTGGCGGGACGGGCGTCGCAAAGTGAAGGGGAGGCCAAAAACAGCTGGCTGACCGGCACGGCTGCCTGGACCTTTGTGAACATCAGCCAGTACATCATCGGTATCCGGCCGGTGCTCGAAGGTTTGTGCATAGATCCCTGCCTGCCGGAAGAGATTTCCTCTTATGAAGCGGAACGTGTCTTCCGCGGGGCGGTCTATAAGATTCGTGTGAAGAGAACAGGCAATAAAAAATTCCTCCTTGACGGAGAAGCTTTTGAAGGCCCCGTTGTTCCGTACACGGAAGGGAAGAAGGAATACAAGGTAGAAATCGAAATCTGAGCATTCAGAAAAGGGCGGCCGGCCTCGGGCGGGCCGTTCCGAGATAAAAATACCGAAGGGTCGGGATTTCTTTCCGGAAATTCGACTTTACGGAATAGATGAGACAGGCACTCCGGCCCCCCACTAATCGGAGTGCTTGTTTCCTTTTGGAATTCTTTTGAAAAAATCAGGCAGGGAAGTTCCTGCGGATCAGAGTTCTTCTAAAAAGAGAAGGGGAAAGTCCGGCTTAAGGGCAAGTTTCGTGAAATGATAGGCGCCGATTTCACTTGCCGCCGGCAGCCGTTCTTTTTTTTCAAAGCATAAGATTTTACGCGTGATAAGTTTACGATAGGTATAGATATCGTCCTCGTTCATTTCCAGGACGTGATAAAGTTCGTGCGTCAGGACCATCTGCGCCAGCCATTCCGGCGAGACCAGATCCCCGCAGCCGGCGTCGGCAATCCGCTTGCCGAAGGCGCGGACGGATTGGCTTTGCAGCCGGAGAACATTTTGATCCAGATCATAAAATGCCAGCAGGTTAGTGGCAGGATTTTCGGACTGCACGACGACCCGGACGCCGAAGCTGTCCAAGAGGCCTTCCGCTCCTTTTTCGGCATAGGCATCGCCGTATTTAGCCCAGAGCATTTCTGCTGCCTGCATGGAGCCGGAAATAACTGCAGCGACCTCCTCTTCGGAAAGCCGCCGCAGATCATGTGCTTTGAACAGCGTTTTGTACCAGGCTTCATCTGATATTTTTAAAGCTTCGTCTAAACGCATGTGCACTCATTTCATTTATACATTAATACATTCCGTTTTTAGTGGCCAGAATATAAAGCGGATCATCCGGCTTGTGGTCGGCCAGCTCGGCCGTAATCAGACCGACTGCCTGCTCCACGTCGGAAAGACCCGAATAGTCCAGAATCCGGACCCCGTCGATGATGAAGAGATCAGGATTGATCCTTATCTCGCTGGAGTAGTTGGTGTACTCGTCCCAGATCGCCGGGATATCTTCTTCCAGACGCGAGTAGGTCGACATCATGCCGCCCCCGTGACGACGCTGAACCTTGATAAAGCCCTGATTATCCACTACACGAATCTGACGATTGTCTTTGTCTTCATGCAGCACTTCAAGATCATGTTCAGGATTTTTGATCGTCTTTATGGCCAGTTCTTTGGCCAGATCAAGGGTGATGTTTTCAGCTTCAGCCGAACGGACTTCGGTTGAACCCATGGCAATGGCGGTCAGTTTTTGGGCCTGATCGTCAATTTCCACGGTCACCTCAATCGTCGATTCGACCGCCCCGCTCTTTATGGCCTGTTCCTTGGCCTCGCGTTTAATCGAGGCGATGTCTTCTACAGTCGGGTTCGGAGCGGTTCTTTCGACCATCTCACGAACCATCGCCAGGGCCACCCCGATTGAGGAGATGACTTCC
>CALLQJ010000105.1 GCA_938014865.1 uncultured Fastidiosipila sp. | reverse complement strand
AAACAACAGCATTGCCTCACCACGGAGCCGGGGCTCGCGTTTTCGTCACAGCTCAGAAGCCGCAGGGTGCCGTCCGCTTCTTCCGCACACAAGAGCATGCCCTGGGATTCTACACCGCGAATCTTGCGGGGCTCGAGATTTTCCAAAAGGATCACCGTACGGCCGGCTAAGTCTTCCGGATCATAGTATTCGGCAATACCCGTCACCACCTGCCGTTCGCCCTCCGGCCCGACATTCAGCCGGATCTTCAGGAGACGGTCCGCGCCTTCCACCTTGCTTGCTTCAATGATCTCTGCGGTCAGCAGACGCAGCTTTGTAAAATCGTCAAAGGCAATCTTCGGATGCTCTTCTTTCTTCGCCGCTTTTTCCGCCGCCTTTTCCTGCTTCTTTTCTGCCTTCTGCCCGGCCTTCTGCTCTTTCTTGGCTTTCTTGGCCTGTTCTTCCAAAAGCTCATCCATCCAGTCGATTTCTTCCTGAAGGTCCAGACGCGGGAACATCGGTTCGGCCGCTTCAATGGGCGCCTCCGATTTGAACGTGCCGAAGGCTGTATCCTCGGCCGTGACCTCCGGCGAAACGCCCAGGGTCTTCAGCATTTTGGCCGATGTCCCGGGCATAAAGGGCGAGAGGAGAACCGCCGTAATTCTCAGGCATTCACAAAGCGTCCCCAAAACCGCTGCCAGCCGGGCGCTCTTGCTCTCGTCGCGGCCGAGTATCCACGGCTCGGTCTCATCAATATATTTATTTGCCCGGCGGATCAGGCGCCAGATTTCGCTGAGGGCATGGCTGAACTGCATCTCTTCAAGGTATGCATCCGCCTTCTTGACCACCTCGGCCGCCAGTTCACGCGGCTCACGGTCGATGGCCGCTTCTTCCCGCGTATCCGGCAGACGGCCCGAGAAATATTTGGCCACCATCGCCGTCGTACGGCTCAGGAGGTTTCCGAGGTCATTGGCCAGATCCGAATTAATCCGTTCCACTAAGGCTTCATTGGTGAAGTTGCCGTCCAGGCCGAAGGGCACTTCACGCAGGAGATAATAACGCAGCGCATCTACACCGTAGCGCTTGCTTAAAACAACGGGGTCCACCACATTGCCCTTGGACTTGGACATCTTGCTTTCGTTCAGCAGAAGCCAGCCGTGGGCAAAAACCTGCTTGGGCAAAGGCAGATCCAGCGCCATCAGCATGGCGGGCCAGATCACCGCATGGAAACGCACAATCTCCTTAGCCATAAGATGGACATCCGCGGGCCAGTAGCGGGCAAAGTCTCCGTTCTCATCTTCCGGATAGCCTAAAGCCGTAATATAGTTCGACAAAGCATCCACCCAGACATAAATCACATGATCCGGGTCAAAGGGCACTTTCACGCCCCAGTCAAAAGAGGTTCTGGAAACGGCCAGATCTTCCAGCCCCTGTTCGATAAAACGACGCATCTCATTTTGCGACGTCTGCGGCTGCAGAAAGTCCGGATGCGCATCGTAGTAATCCAGAAGCGGCTTTTCATACTCACTGAGCTTAAAGAAATAACTTTCTTCTTTGGTCCGCTCCACCGCTCTCCCGCAGTCCGGGCAGTGCCCGTCTTCGAGCTGAGACTCGGTCCAGAAGGATTCACAAGGCGTGCAGTACCAGCCTTCGTAAGTGCCTTTGTAAATCTTGCCTTTGTCGTAAAGTTTTTGGAAAATCTTCGCAACCGCTTTTTCGTGATAATCATCGGTCGTGCGGATAAAACGATCGTAGCTGATATCCAGGAGCTTCCATAAGTCTTTGATGCCAACCGCCATGCGGTCCACAAAAGCCTGCGGGTCTTCTCCGGCCTCAATGGCCTTGTCCTGTATTTTCTGACCGTGTTCATCCATGCCGGTCAGGAACATGACATCCTTGCCCTTCAGCCTCTGAAAGCGGGCGATCGTATCCGCCGCAACGGTGGAATACGAATGGCCGACATGCAGCTTATCACTCGGATAATATATCGGTGTTGTTATATAAAATGTATCTTTCTTCGCCATATCGTCTGTATCCTCACTTCCGCATACGGCCGCAGCCAAGCATCTTCTACGCTTTTTCTACGGCACGCAGTTCTTCATTGCCTTCTGTAATTCTGACGGATTTAATCTTTTGTTCTTCCAGCGGGCGATCGCCGAAATCCGT
>CALLQJ010000104.1 GCA_938014865.1 uncultured Fastidiosipila sp. | reverse complement strand
GACGCCGGACGAAAAGATTCTGTCCTTAGACCGCCTGGGCTTTCGGCAGCGGGAGATGCAGCAGCTGATCGAAACGGCGGATGAAATCGCCTTAAAGCGTCTTTCGGCCGCCGTCCGAACGCACAAGGACGACCCGTCTTATGGTCTTGATCCGGAAAAGGTGAAGCTCCGCTCGCCCCTGCGCCGGCCGCAGCAGGATTTTATCTGCCTGGGCCTCAATTACCGGGAGCACGCCGCGGAATCGGCGAAATATCAGCATCCGGGCGAAAAGGACATCACGGATCGGGACTATCCGGTCTACTTTTCGAAACGGGCGACGCGCTGCGTCGGTCACGGCGAGCCCGTCAACGGGCACTTTGACATGGTCGAAGCCTTGGATTATGAGGTCGAGCTGGCCGTCATCATCGGCAAGCGCTGTCACCGGGTCCCCCCTGAAGAAGCCGGGGCGCATATCTTCGGCTATACCATCGCCAATGATATTTCGGCCCGCCGTCTGCAGAATCGTTACAAGCAGTGGTACTTCGGCAAGAGCCTGGATGACTTTGCGGTCCTCGGGCCCTGGATCGTGACGGCCGACGAAATTTCGTATCCGCCGGCCCTGCCGATAAGAAGCTATGTCAACGGCGAACTGCGGCAGGAAGCCAATACCGGGCAGATGCTCTTTTCTGTCAGCCGGATCATCTCCGAACTCAGCCGCGGCATGACCTTAGAACCCGGCACCGTTATTCTGACGGGAACCCCGGCAGGGGTGGGCTTTGCGGGAGAAAGCGAAGGCTTCCTGCGTCCGGGAGACCGGGTCCGCTGTGAAATTGACGGCATCGGCGTACTGGAAAACGAAATTATTTAAAAACAGCTGCCCGTATCGGAGCGGCGCCATTTGCGCGCCGGAGACGGGCTTTTGTTCGGGAAGGACAGAGAAATGGAAGACAAAATCGATCTGCTTTTAGCCAGCCGCTCCCCGAGGCGGCGCGAACTTCTGGCTTTATGCGGCCGCCCTTTTCGGGTAAAATCCGCGGATACGGATGAAAAAGCCCTGACAGATAAAATCCTGAGAAGCCGGGGAGCCGGCGAGTCGTTCGAAGCGCTCTGCCGCCGTCTGGTCCTCGCCCTGGCCGAAGCCAAGGCGGAAGCGCTTTGGGCGGATGAAGCGCCCGATTCCGAAAATCTTATTGTGCTTGCGGCAGATACGATCGTGGCCTCGGAAGAAAATATTTACGGCAAGGCGAAAGATAAGGCAGACGCCGTGCGCATGCTGCGGGCGCTGGCGGGCAAAACGCATCAGGTTTTTACCGGCACGGTCCTGCTCTCGGCCGGGAAAAAGGATGCTTTCACGGCGATGACGGAGGTCAGCTTTTACCCCTTGGACGATTATACCGAGCGCTTTATCCTTGACTATGCCGAAAGCGGCTCACCGCTTGATAAAGCGGGCGGCTACGGCATTCAGGATCGGGGGGCTTTGCTCGTGAAGGAAATCCGGGGGGATTATTACAATGTCGTCGGACTCCCCGTGGCCGAAACCTCCCGGCACCTGGAAGATTTTATACGACAGCAGCTTTGAACTCATGTTACAATGACAAAAGATATCGGCAAAAAAGAAGCAGGGGGCTATGACATATGGCGAAAAGCAGAAGCCAAGAAAACCTTGAAGCAATGCAGCAGGATATGGAGGCAATGAGCGAAACCATGGAAGAAATCAAAGTCTATATGGCGCGTGTGAAGAAAAATATCGACAATCTTAACGAGCAGATTTCCCCGCGTGCGGATGAATTGAAAGAAGGTATTGCCGAACTGCAGAAAAATCTGAACAGAATGCAGGAACATGTCGGCGGCGTAAAAGAAGCTTTGGATAAAAACAAGACAGACGAGGAATAAGCTGAGTCTGTATTTAAAAGATGAAGGACGCTCCCTCGGGGGAGCGTTTTTCCGCGGAGGATAAATGATGCGAAAAATGATGAACATGACCCTTGTGCTCAGTCTGACGCTTATTTTGTCAGCCTGCGGCAGCGGGAAAAATCCGGGAGAGGATCAGAAGACCCCGGAAGAAAACGGGAGCACGCAGCAGCTAACGGCCGCAGAGGAAGCGACGACGCTTTCCGAAAGAGAAAAAGATGCGGAAGACACGGCTTCAAAAGCGCCGGAGACGACAGCCGAAAAAGACAGTAAACAAGACAGCGGAAAAGACGGCGAAAAACCTTCGGAAGCGCCGGACGGCAGCGAGGTGCCGGAAGCGGAGGGGGCACTGACGGCCTCGGAAGCGATAGAGCTTTCTGCGCGCTATGTGCCGGACGATGCGGAGCTGATGTTTGCAGAGCAGAAAGAGAAAGGCTTTGAGCTGAATTTTGTCAATCTCAAGACCCATGTCGGCTATGAGCTCAAGCTTTATAACTCGGGGGTGTTCTATGAACTAGAGTACAAGGACCGTTCTTTGGCGATTGCGGGCGAAGCGGCCCTGAGCGAAGACGAGATCCGGGCCCGTTTTGCGGAAGATTTCCCGGGGGCGGAGATTCTGGAACTTGAGCTCGATGATGAAGACGAGGGTTATGTTTATGAAATCGACTTCCGCCGCGGCAGCTGCGAAGGCAGCGTCGAGTACGAGAGCCGGCAGGCGCAGCTGCGGAAGCTGAAAATTAAAAACACCGTAACGGAGCATTCCGAGTTTTATCTGAGCGACTGGCCGCTGAACCGCGCGGAAGAGAAGGCCGAGCACTTTATCGCTCCGGAAAAAGCGGCGGAAACGGCCCGCGCGCTTTATCCTGATGCCGAAATTACGGAGTTTGAATTGGATGACAGCGACGGCCGCATCATTTATGAGATTGAATTAGAAGATAAAACGGATGATTACGAAGTGGAGATCGACTGCCTCAGCGGCGAGGTCCTGGATTAAGAAGAACGTTCTCGTCACCCGGGCCCCCGGGGACGGGGGCTTTTTTTGCGGGAAAATACGCTTTCCGGCCAAGGCAAAGACACGGCTTCCTTAAGAAAGGCTTACAAGGTCCTTTTTATTTGTTCACAGATTGGATATAATTACACAGATATGCCATAATGGCACAGAAAAAAATCTCGGGAGTATCATCATGTCAAAAACAAAAACTAAGAAGAAGCTCGGTCAGGAAGCGATCTGGGATGTCAGAGAGCTGGGAACCGGCAAGACCATGCTGCTGGGTGTGCAGCATCTTTTTGCCATGTTCGGCGCGACGATCCTTGTACCGCTCCTGACGGGCCTGGACGTTTCCACGACCTTGCTGATGGCCGGTATCGGAACCTTGCTCTTTCACTTCATTACGAAAGGACGTGTTCCGGCATACCTCGGATCTTCCTTTGCTTTCTTGGGCGGATACGCCAAAGTGGCGCCGATGATCAACGGCGAGCCGAATACGGAAATGCTGCGCTATGCGAGCGGCGGTGTTTTTGTGGCGGGTCTTATTTATGTGCTGATGGCCGCCCTGATCAAAGCCTTCGGCGTAAAACGGGTGATGCGCTTTTTCCCGCCGGTTGTGACGGGTCCTATCATCATTTCCATCGGCCTTATCCTGGCGCCGTCGGCGATCGGGAACGCGAGTACGGACTGGCTTCTGGCAATCGTTGCGGTAGCTGTGGTGGTCTACTTTAATATTTACGGCAAGGGCATGGCGAAAATTATTCCCATTATTTTGGGGATCGTGATTTCCTATGCGCTGGCCCTGATCCTGCGCCGCGTCGACTTCTCCGTCATTTCAAGTCCTGATATCGTGGCGATTCCGATTCATAAAGAAAATATGATGGCCTTTGATCTGAGTGCCATTATTACCATCGTTCCCCTGGCCCTGGCGACCATGATGGAGCATATCGGGGATATCTCCGCCATCGGCGCAACGACGGGACAAAATTACTTCAAGGATCCCGGCCTGCACCGCACCTTGACCGGTGACGGCCTGGCGACGGCTCTGGCGGCTGCTTTCGGCGGTCCCGCCAATACGACCTACGGCGAGAATACGGGGGTCTTGGTGCTGACACAGGTTTATGACCCGCGCGTGATGCGAGTCGCTGCCGTTTTTGCCATCATCCTCTCCTTCTTCCCGGCGGTGGCCGGCGTAATCCGTTCGATTCCGGTCGCGATCATCGGCGGTGTTTCGCTGGTGCTTTACGGCATGATCTCGGCGATCGGGGTGCGCAATCTGGTGGAGAATCAGGTGGACTTTACCAAGAGCCGCAATCTGATTGTGGCCGCCTCGATTTTCGTCTGCGCCCTCGGTTTCAGCGGCGGCGATATTGACGGCATCAGCTTCAGCATCGGCGAAGTGACCATCCAGCTTTCCGGCCTGGCCATTGCGGCGATCATAGGGATTCTGCTGAATGCCATTCTGCCGGGCAAAGATTATAACTTTGACGATGAAGACCCGCAGGATACCGGCGTGAATTTCTCCGGTACGGATACGACGAAAGAAGGCAAGAGCCAAAAAGAAGAGGCCTGAGCTTCCGGCGTATTCCGCTGCACTTCCGGAATCTGCGGCCGGTCCGGGATTTGCAATGACTTTTTCAAATAACCGCCCCGGCCCGGTGATTTTTCGTATTTGACTTTAACGCAGGCATTCGCTACAATAGCGCTTGCGTTAAAATGCTTCTTTAGCTCAGTAGGTAGAGCGCATCCTTGGTAAGGATGAGGTCACCGGTTCAACTCCGGTAAGAAGCTCCAGATTGAAAACTCCGTTGTGTTTTCCGGCACGGCGGAGTTTTTTTGTCTTGAGCTGTGGGCGGCGTCGTTTTCAAGTCTTGCCCGAAAAGGCTAGAATAAAGCATAAGATCAAAAAGGGCAGCCGAGGCCTGAAGAGCGGAGGTCGGAATGGAAGATCTGAAAAGCGTTATCCCGGTCATGACAAAGGCAGAAGAGCAGAGCAGAACCTGCGAGTGGAGCGTCATTTTAGACAGCATCTTTGCTGAAAGCGGGGATGAAAACCGGCTCTGTTTCCGCGTGGAGGCGCCTCAGGAAGAAGGACCCTATGTTTACGACCGGCTTGAAAATGCCTGGATCAGCCTGCCGGAACGCCCTTTTCTTCCGCCTTATCAGCGGGAAGCGATTATAGAAGCCGCTGAAAAGCTGCGCCGCAAGCTGCCTTATCCTTTTAGCTTGCGCCTGCTTTTTTCCGGCGGAACACTTTATCTCAGCCGCTGTGAAAAGAAGGCATCGCTTTTTTCAGAAAGTACGAAAGGGCTGTGGAAGGCCGTGCCCGGGAGCGGACGTCTGAGCGGCTGTCCGTTTAAGGTGAGCCTTTTTGCCGCTAGCCGCGGCAAGAGCCTTGCGCGTTTTATTCTCGAGAGCCGTCTTTTAAAAGAAAAACAGCTCCCCGGCCCGCCTGCCCGGGTCATCTTCGGACGTGCCTATGATAATTTAGAACTGAGCGCAGCGGTCTTAAATCGCCTGCCGTATTTTACTAAAAAAGCCTTTGCCGAATACTACGGCTTAAAATCAGAAGAAACGGTCACGAAGTCCAAGCGTTTTTTTCTTTTGAAGCGGACGCAGCAGCTGAAGTTTAAGCTTGCCGAAAAGCTGGCACTCCCGGCGGCGGCTTACCGAGATGAAAGCATTGCCGAAACCTGGGACCGGGCCGAGGCGCTTTACGAAAAGGCCTTGAAAGAGACGCTTCATCCGCAAAAGCTGGCGGTGCTGTGGTATCAGCTGTGCCATGCGGAATTTGCGGAGGCGGAGGGCAGCCGGGCCCGTCAGGATCTGATCTTAGCCGGCCGCTACCTGCAGTATCGAAAAAAGCACCCGGACGCAGGGCCTGAGAATCTGCCGGCTTTAAAAGAGCATCCTGAAATCAAAGCATTCCGCAGGCTCTGGACCGTTTCCCGCGCTCTGCGGGCGGATAAGACGCTGAAGCGGGGGGCTTTGCTCAGCCGCTATTTTCCGGAAACGGCGTTCGACCGGCGTTACCGCGAGAAGCTCAGCCTTGACCTGGACTTTCTTTTGACGGCAGATGACGACGCCTTGCCTGCGGCGCTCCGGCATGAAGGGCCGGAAGTGTCCGGGGAGCACGAAGCGTCCGCATCTGAAGAAGAGGCCTTGTATCAGGCCCTCAGCCGGCGCGAAGCCCTGGCGGCGCGCTCCCGGCGTTTTTACCGGCTTATTCTGCGCTACAGCGAAAAAATGGCCGGGATCCTGACAGAAGACGGGGTGCTCTCCCGGGCGGAAGACTTGTGTTATGCAGACTATGATCTGCTCAGTGCCTACGTGGCCGAACGCCTGGACGCGGCGAGCCTTCGGGAAGCTGTTTCCCGCAGGCGCCGTTATTTCCTCGGCTGCCGCGGCTATCAGAGTCCGGATATCTTGGGACTTCCCGCAGAAGCCGCACGCCCGCCCGAGGGCCGGAAGCGCATAGAAGGTTTTGCCGCCTCGGCGGGGGAAGCGGAAGGGCGGCTTTCACTTTGCCGCGCCGGAGCAGTGCCGGAAAATTTCCGCCCCGGTGATATCCTGCTTTGCCGTATGAGCGACAGCAGCCTGCGCAGCCGGCTCCTTTTGGCCGGCGGCATCCTCACGATCGAGGGAGGCGTCTTCAGTCATGCGGCGCTGCTTGCAAGAGCTGCGGGCATTCCCTGCGTCACGGGGCTTGAAGCAGCGCTTGAGCGTTTCCGGGAGGGCAGCCGGGTTCATGTAAACGGGAAGCTGGGCTTTGCTGAAAAGATAGGAGAAAGCGACGATGCATCCTGAGAAAAATGATCATTTCACGCTTACGCCCCTTGCCTATTACAAGGGGCCTTTCAAGGAAAAGTTCGGCCTGCCGCGGCAGGCCGGAATGGCCGCGCTCCGGGGCGAAGTGCAGCTCACCGAGCCCTTTCATGATATGGTGGCCTGCCGGGGTCTGGAAAATTTTTCGCATATCTGGCTGATCTGGGCGTTTTCCGAAGTTCCCGCCGGACGGACGGCGCACACGACCCGGCCCCCGCGCCTGAAGGGCAATAAAAGAGTCGGCGTTTTTGCGTCGCGTACGCCCTACCGGCCGAATCGTCTGGGCCTCTCGGCGGTGCGCCTGGAAAAAATCGGTCCCGGGCCCGTTTTGCATGTGCTGGGTGCCGATCTTCTCGACGGCACGGCCGTTTTTGATATCAAACCTTATATTCCGTATGCGGACGCGCTTCCGGATGCGGAGGGGGCCTATGCCGATGCGGCACCCGAAGCTTCGGAAGTCCTTTGGCCTGAGGGATTAAAAGAGCGTCTCGATCCGGAAGATGCCGGGCTGATCTCGGACATTTTAGCGCAGGATCCCCGGCCCGCTTATCAGCATGATCCGTCCCGGGTCTACGGTTTTCGTTTTAAAAACTACGAAATTAAATTCCGGACTGATCGGGCGGTCGAAATTCTGAGCATTGAAGAGAAAGCCTGAGGCCCCCGATGCCGGAAGAAGAAAAAACACCCTATTATGTTTATATGCTGCGCTGTTCGGACGATACCCTTTACACGGGGATTGCCAAGGATCCTTATCAGCGCCTGGAAGAGCACAACAGCGGCAAAGGGGCGAAGTATACCCGCGGCCGCGGTCCCTGCGAACTGATGTATTTGGAACGCTGCCCGGACAAAGGCGAAGCCCTGAGCCGGGAATACCGCCTGAAGCAAAAAAGGCGGGAAGAAAAGCTCGGCCTGATCCGTGCTTATGCCGAGCAGCAGGACGCCGGGGAAGAAGAGCGGCGGCCCATAGCCGGGCCCGCAGCAGGGCCCGCCGAAGCGGAAGAGGAGGCCTGATGCGGCGGGCTGCGAAGCCTCCTTGAAGCGAATGATTTTCCGTATTTTCAAGCCTGCTTCGGCAGCGCTTTTTTTATGCCCGCAGGTCAGAAAACGATTAGATTTTTTCCGCCGGCTTTGCTATCGTAAACTTATCGGGTTTAATTATAAAAATAAATATAAAAGGGAGGACGGCTATATGTGTTCAATCGCTCTGCAGTTATACTCTGTCAGAAATTACACGGGGAACGATCCGCTCGCCTTATTTCACAAGGTGCGGCAAGCCGGGTTTCAGACGGTGGAACTTGCGGGCACTTATGGTTTATCAAGCAAAGAATTAAAGGATTATTTGGAGGAGGCAGGCCTTCGGGCAGTCTCGGCGCACGTGGCCTTGGACAAACTGCGTGATGAGCCGGAGACGGTTAAGGAAGATGCCCTGACCCTCGGACTCGAGACCATCGTTTGTCCGTACGCAGATCCTGAAACAGAAGAAGAGATTCATCAGCTTGCAGCGGTCCTGAATAAGATGCAGCGGCTGATGCGTCCTGCGGGCATCCGCGTCGGCTACCACAATCACGCACACGAATTCAAAAAGAAAGACGGCCGCTGTATTTTGGACCGTATTTGCGAAGCTTTTGAAGAAGACGGCATGTTTATCCAGCTGGATACCTGCTGGGCCGCTTTTGCGGGTGCCGATATTGTGGACTATCTGGAGCATCTGGGGGATAAGACGGGGCCTGTGCACCTCAAAGAATTAGCAAAAGACTACAGCCCCGATGACCGCAGTACGGTAGATGCCGTCTTAGGGGAGGGCTGCTTGGATTTCCCGGCCGCACTCAAGGTCTTGGCCGATAACGGCGTTCTGGAGCGCGGGCTCATTATTGAGCAGGAAGGTTTCGACGGGGATCCGTTTACGCAGTTAAAAACGATGCATGACTATGTGGCAGATATTGTCCGGGACGTGCAGAAAAAAGAAAAATAAGGAGCAGAGAATGAAAATTGCCTATTTAACATCATGTCTTCCGCAGGCAAGCTTGGAGCGCAAAATTGAAATTGCCAAAGACATCGGTTTTGAAGCCTTAGAACTGGCTTGCTGGCCGCGGAACAACGAAAGAGATTATTCTTCTTCGGATATCGACGTCCGGAATTTCACGGCGGAGGATGCCGAAAAACTGAAAGAAAGATTCGCCCGGGAAAATCTGGAGATTTCTTCCCTGGCCTATTACGACAATAACCTCAACCGCGATCTCGCGCTGCGCAAGGCCGTGAATGAGCATACCAAAAAATGCATTGATGCGGCGGCCTTATTGGGGGTCGATTCGGTCGGAACCTTTGCCGGCCGGAATATCGACAAAAGCATTGCCGGTAATTTTGATGAATTTGAAGAAGTTTTTACCGACTTGGTCGAGTATGCGGCCGAACGCAATGTCAAATTGATTATCGAAAACTGTCCGA
>CALLQJ010000103.1 GCA_938014865.1 uncultured Fastidiosipila sp. | reverse complement strand
CCTCTGTTGACCAGATCGCAGGCGACATCAAACGCAAATACCCTGAAGGGGAAATCGGACTGGTCCTGCCGATTCTGAGCCGCAACCGCTTTGCCGTCAACCTGCGCGGGATCGCCCGGGGCGTTGACAAAATCATTTTGCAGCTCTCCTACCCTTGTGATGAAGTCGGCAACCGCCTGATTAAAAGCGAAGACCTGAGTGCGTCGGGCCTGAATCCCTGGACCGATGTGCTTACGGAGAAACGCTACCGCGAGCTCTTCGGCCAAAATCCGCATGCCTTCACGGGCGTCGATTATGTCGGCTATTACCGGCAGGTGGCCGAGGAAGAAAACTGCGAGATTGAGATTATTTTTGCCAATAATCCCTGTGTGATCACGGATTACACCCCTTACGTCCTGAGCTGTGACATTCACACGCGCAAGCAAAACAAGAAGCTGATCCGAGCCGCCGGGGCCCGGACCGTGCTCAATATGGAAGATATTCTGAACGAGCCTTTCGAAGGCAGCGGCTATAACGAGCAATACGGCATGCTCGGCTCGAATAAGGCCGGGGATGAATCCGTCAAGCTCTTCCCCCGCGACTGCCGCCGCGTCGTCGATACCATTGCCGATGAACTGAAGAAAGCCAGCGGCAAAACAGTCGAAGTCATGATTTACGGAGACGGCGCCTTCCGCGATCCGGTGGGGCAGATCTGGGAACTGGCCGATCCGGTCGTCTCCCCTGCTTACACCTCCGGCCTGGAAGGGATGCCGAATGAGGTGAAGCTGAAGTACCTGGCGGATAATGATTTCTCCGATCTTAAAGGCGACGCACTGACCTCCGCCGTCCGGGATTATCTGAAGGATAAAGAAAGCAAAGCCATCGGCATCGGCGAAGCAGCCTCCCTGGGGACCACCCCGCGGCGCATCACCGATCTTCTGGGCTCACTGTCTGATCTGACCTCCGGTTCCGGCGACAAGGGGACGCCCATCGTCTGGATCCAGGGCTATTTTGATGACTTTGCGGATTAGTAATTTTTCATGCTTGTAAATTAAAATCTCCCGTTCACTCGGGAGATTTTTTTGTGAGAACGCTTCTTAAGAGAAGTTTCTAAGGTTTGAAAGCTTGGGCCTGACTTTCGGGAAGCCTCAGTCTTCCCGCTTTACCTCAGTCTCCCCGCTTTAGAAGATACGGGAGAAAACGCTCCAGGCCTTCGGCACGCATCTCATCTTCCGGCACAAAACGCAGCCCCGCACCGTTTATGCAGTAGCGGAAAGTGCTTTCGCCTTGCGTTCTGCGGAAAATATGCCCCAGATGCGCCTGCCCGTTGCCCGTGCGTACCTCCGCCTCGGCACCGCCGGCCTTTTCTTTCGAAAAATCCATGCGCAGGGCATCTGTTGTAATGCCCCGGCTGAACGAAGGCCAGCCGCTTGAGGACGGAAATTTATCGCGGGAGGAAAACAAGACCTGTCCGCTTGCAGCGTCCAAGTAGACACCGGGCCGGAATTCCTCATTCAGCGGGCTGCTGAAGGGCTTCTCGGTGCCGTCATCAAATGCGCCGGGATCCAGCTTTTCGGCCAGCTCTTCCCGGCTGCTTTTTTCCGGAAGCGGAAAAAGCGCTCGTTCCGCCAGAGAAAGATCGATGTGACAGTAGCCGAAGGGTTCTTTTTTCAAGTAATCCTGGTGATAGTCTTCGGCTTTGACATAATTTTGAATCGGCAAAAGTTCAATATACGATTGCTTGCCGAGGCGCTCATTCAAAAGCGCCAGCGACAGTTCCGCCACCTCTTTGCTGAAACGGTCCTCCTCTTCATAATAAATGCCGGTCCTGTACTGGGTCCCGCGGTCATTGCCCTGCTTGTTCAAAGACAGGGGGTCAATCGTCAGATAATAACGGTCCAGCAATTCGGCTAAAGAAATGACCTCCGGATCATAATGGATTTTGACCGTTTCGGCGTGTCCCGTGCGGTCGACTTCCCGGTAAGACGTCTCGGCTTCTTTGCCGTTGGCGTAGCCGGCTTCCGTTTCCGTGACGCCGGGCAGGCGGTCGAAATAGGCCTGAGTGCCCCAGAAACAGCCGCCGGCCAGATAAATGACCTCCGCTTTTTCGGCTTTTGCACTTTGATCCAGAAATCTTCGTTCTGCATATTCTTTATTCACTCCGGATACCTCCGTATTGTCCTGCTGCTTATCTTCACGCTCATTATTTTTCCGGGCACAGCCCGTAAATGAAACGGCTCCCATCAGGGTGCCGGCAATCAAGGCTGCCAGTTTTCTCAAGCGCATACTCGGCTCCTTTCCCTGAGGACCGGGCTCCCCCGGCACAGCTTGCTGCCTTGTGTTTATACTAACGCTAAAGCTCGCTTCAAGGCGTAATATAGGATTTTTTTCGGCCGGAACTGCATCTTGACATAGTATATACGTGCGTATATTATATTGAATATAATATTGTTTCAAAGAAAGGAGCACACACTATGGCTTTTCCCGTAAATGCGGAAATGCTCGATTTTTGTGTCCTGGGCATCCTGGAAAAAGAGGATTCTTACGGCTATGGCATTACGCAGAAATTTTCGGACGAGCTGCGGGTTTCCGAAAGTACCCTTTACCCTGTTCTGAGGCGGCTGAAAAAGCATCAGTTTCTTGAAACCTATGACAGGCGCTATCAGGGGCGGAACCGGCGTTACTATAAAATCACAGAAAAAGGCAGGGAACGTCTGGAACGTTACCGGGAAGAATGGCAGGCCTTTAAGTATATGATTGATAATATAGTGACCGCAGACAGCGGTCCGAAAGAAAAAGCAAAGGAAAACGAAGGAGAAAAATATGACGCGTGAGTATTTTCTTTATCGATTAACAGAAGAACTCAAGGATTTCCCGGCGGAAGAACGCAATGAAATCCATCGTTATTATCTGGAATATTTTGAAGACAGGGGTGTCTTTGCCGGGGCGGAAGTACCGGATGATGTCGCCTCTCCCGAGAACATTGCCCGGGAGCTTTTAAGAGCCCGGCAGGATGAATATCCCGATCCGGAAAAGCCGAAAGATGGCACAAGAGGCGGCAGCGGCGCCGGAACAGATGCCCGGACGGATCAGGAAAACTTTGAAAAGGCGCAGGCCTCCGATGAAAAGATTCCGGCGGATGCCTTTGACCATCTTGACGTCAAGCTCAGCATGGTCAACCTCCGCATTGAAACGGCCGATATTGCGGAACCGGTCTTGCTGACGCCC
>CALLQJ010000102.1 GCA_938014865.1 uncultured Fastidiosipila sp. | reverse complement strand
GACTCTCAGTCGATCTGCATCGCCATGCTCCGCACGCTCTAGAATCACGCCGACGACAACGCCGCCCAGCTTATCAGCCGGATTTTCATAGCCCTCCACCTCCACCGTCCGCATGGTCAGATCATGCGCGAGCTCTTCAACGGAGAGATCTTCGGGAATATTCGTAAAATCTTTTAACCAGGATAAAGACAGTTTCATTCTATGCTCCTTACTTAAATTGACGCAGGAAACGCAGGTCCGCGCTGCGGAACAGGCGGACATCGTCCACGCCGTAGCGCATCATGACCAGGCGGTCGAGACCGATATTGATATAAAAGCCCGACCACTCGGCAGGATCCAGTCCGGCCGCTTTGAGTACATTCGGATGCGGCACGCCGCCCGGCATCACTTCGATCCAGCCGACGTTTTTGCAGACCCTGCAGCCTTTGCCGCCGCAGACCTGGCACTGCATATCAATTTCAAAACCGGGTTCAACAAAAGGAAAGAAACCGGCTCTCATGCGGATGCCGACTTCGTGACCGAAGACCTTATCTAAAATCGTCTTGATCAGGACCTTGCCCGATGCAAAGGAAAAATTCTTTTCTACAATCAGTGCCTCATACTGCGAAAAGCAGCGTTCATGGCGGGCGTCGGTATTTTCATTCCGGTAGACCTGTCCGGGATAGACAAAACGCGCCGGGGCGCCGTGCTCTTTCAGATAACGCACGGAGGCGCCGGTTAAATGCGGGCGCAGGCAGAGCCTTTTAGCCCCGTGCACCTCTTTGTCCGACTTCAGCCAGTAGGTATCCATGGATTCACGGGCGGGATGCTCGGAAGGAAAGTTCAGATTATCAAAGGCATATTTTTCGCTGGTGATATCATCTTCGCTGAAGACTTCGAAACCCATCGATAAAAAAGCATCGTTCAGATCGTACATCATCTGGGTAATCGGATGCAGTCCGCCGCCCGAAGGCTCGATACCGGGCACCGTCAGATCAACGGGGCGGTCCAGATGTGAGCCGCTTTCGAGAAGCTCCTCTTCCCGCTTCTCCAGAGCCTCCTGAATGGCATTTT
>CALLQJ010000101.1 GCA_938014865.1 uncultured Fastidiosipila sp. | reverse complement strand
GCAGAAGCCGGCCGCAAATCGCGGCAGCTTTTAAAACGGGCCGCGCGCCGGAACCCTTCCGCGCTGATTGTGGCGGCGGGCTGTCAGGCGGAGCTCACGCCGGATGCCCTGCCTTGTGACCTGGCGGCAGGCAATGAACTGAAGCATCATCTGCCCGGCGCGATAAGGGCTTTTGTTCAGACAAAGGAGCAGCCCGAACAGCGTTCGATCGCCAAGATCAGCCGTTTTGCCGAGGTCGGTCCCGTGACCCGGCAGGCGGAGACCCGCGCTTATATCAAAGTGCAGGACGGCTGCAATAACTTTTGTTCCTACTGCACGATTCCCCTGGCCCGCGGACGGATCCGGAGCCGGGACGAGGCGGAGATTTTAAAAGAAGCGGAGCTTTTGGTGCAGGAAGGCTATAAAGAAGTGGTGCTGACCGGCATCCATGTCTGTTCCTACGGACGTGAGCGGGGCCTGGATTCAAGTGCTCTGGCCCGCCTGGTCAAGAAGCTGGACGGGATTGAGGGCCTCGAAAGAATCCGCCTGAGTTCGCTCGAGCCGCGTTCCGTGACGGCGGACTTTGTCCGGATTTTAGCCTCGGCAGACGCCTTTTGTCCGCATTTTCATCTTTCGCTGCAAAGCGGATCGGATAAGATTCTGCGGGCGATGCGGCGGCGTTACGACACGGCGGATTTCCGGAAGGCGGCAGACTATATCCGCAAAAGCTTCCCCCATGTCGGCCTGACGACGGATGTGATTGTCGGATTTCCGGGAGAGACGGAGGAGGATTTCCGGGAGACCATGGCCTTTTGCGAAGAGATGGGCTTTTCGCGTCTGCATGTCTTCCGCTATTCGTCCCGCCCGGGGACGGCCGCAGCGGCCATGAAGGGGCAGGTGGACGGGAAGACGGCGAAGGCGAGAAGCGAGGCCTTGATCGCATTAGGCGATCGCCTGGCTGAAGCAGCCATGGAGAAGGCGTTGGGCCGGGAGACGGAAATCCTGCTCGAAGATAAAAATGAGCACGGTTTCCGGCAGGGCTATACGCCGGATTATCTGATGTGCGAGCTGCGCTATCCGGAGAAGGAAGCCTTGCAGACGGCCGAAGGCGATATTGTGAAGGTCAGACTGAGAGCCGTGGACGGCGAAAGAATTCTCGCTGAAAACAAGGGCTTACTATGATAAACTGTGTAGATAAAAGGAAATTTTTTAAGGAGGACGGATCATGCAGGATGAGACCACGCGCTTCAATATGAAAATGGATAAAAGCGTTGAAGTGAAAGAGATTATGACGGAGGTGCTCAAGGCACTCGAAGAAAAAGGTTATAATCCCGTTAATCAGTTTGTCGGCTATTTCCTTTCGGGGGATCCGACCTATATTACGAACCACAACAGTGCCCGCGGCGTCATCCGCAGAATGGAAAGAGATGAGCTTCTCGAAGTGATTATCCGCGAATATCTCGAGTCGGTAAAAGACTGAGTCCGGGCCTTGTCATTGATGAAGCGTTATCTGGGGATTGATTTCGGCAAAGCGAGAATCGGCCTGGCCCTGAGTGATCCTTTGGGGATCACGGCAAGCGGCCTTGAAACCGTGCGCTGGAACGGAAAAGATCTGACGAAGGCTTTGGCCAGAATCACGGAATTGGCGCAGAAGCACGAGGTTTCGGCCTTTGTGCTGGGGCTGCCCAAACGAACAGATATGAAAGAAGGGGCGGCAGAAGAAGCGGTGAAAGCCTCTGCCGCCCGTCTTCAGGAAGCAAGCGGTCTGCCGGTGCACTTGCGTGATGAACG
>CALLQJ010000100.1 GCA_938014865.1 uncultured Fastidiosipila sp. | reverse complement strand
CAGAAAAAGAAGAATAGTCTGGGCCGGCGATTCAATCGTCGCCCCCAACGGCTTTGCGACCTACCCTCAGACGGGGATGGGGCAAGGCTTTCGGCTTTATACGGCGGAGGATGCAGAACTCATCAACTTAGCCGTAAACGGCCGCAGCACGAAAAGCTTTATTGACGAACAGCGGATGCCGGAAGCCTATTTCACTTTGGGTGAGGGCGATTTTTTCTTCATCCAGTTCGGCCATAACGATCAGAAAAAAGAAGATCCGCTGCGCTATGCCGCAGCTTACGGCGACTATCAGCTGAATTTGGAAAAGTTTTATAATGTGGCCTCAAACCGCGGCGCCGAGGCCGTCTTCATCACCCCGCCGGTGCGCCGGCATTTCGGAAAAGACGGGCGGATCATCCCGAGTCACGGAGACTATCCGGCGGCCATGAAAGAAAAAGCCGCCGAGCTGGGCGTTCTCCTGGTCGATCTGCAAAGCCTTTCAAAAGCGTATATCGAAGCGGCAGGCGCAGAAGAAAGCCGCAGGCTCTTTATGAATTTCCCGGCCGGACGCTATGCGAATTATCCGGAAGGAAAAGAAGATAATTCGCATTTGACAGCGGACGGGGCCCGGATTTTTGCAGGCCTTGTCGCAGCCGATCTTTGGGCAAAAGGCGAGCCGTACCGGGCGATTCTCAGGCCTGAATGTGCCGCACTTTCGGAGCGGCTGAAGCATTTTCAGGCAAAGGCGAAAGAGGAAGGAGTGTCGGCATGAGCTTTGAAAAAGACGGTAAAAGGTATTATCAGAATCCGGTGATTTTTGCCGATTTCTCGGATCCTGATCCCATTGTTTTCGGTGATTATTATTACATGACGGCGTCAAGCTTTCAGTATACGCCGGGCCTGCCGATCCTGCGTTCCGGAAATCTTGCCGACTGGGAATTAATCGGCTATGCGCTGGACAAAATACCGGAAAAACGCTTTGATCTCCCGCAGGTTTCCCACGGGGTCTGGGCGCCTTCCATGCGGGTTTATGACGCTTATGTTTGGATTTTTTACGGCATGCCCGATGAAGGCATTTATGCGGTTAAAGCCGAAAGGCCGGAGGGCCCGTGGTCCCGGCCCTGCCTGATCAAAAAAGGCAAGGGACTGATCGATCCCTGCCCTTATTTTGACGGAGAAGGCAACGGCTATATGGTGCACGCTTACGCCAAAAGCCGCATCGGCTTTAAGTCGGCCCTGAGCTGCTTTCAGTTCATGAAAAACGGCGAAGCCTTTGACGGCGAAGACCGGCTGAGCTTTTTGGATCACGCCCGGCAGCCGACTTTGGAAGGGCCGAAAGTGTACGAAAGAAACGGCTATATTTACATTTTTGCGCCCGCCGGCGGGGTCACGACAGGCTGGCAGACCGTACTGCGCAGCCGCAGCATTTGGGGCCCTTACGAAAGCCGTATTGTCATGCGGCAGGGCGACAGCCCGACCAACGGCCCGCATCAGGGCGGCTGGATCCGGGACTTTGAGGGGAAGGACTGGTTTTTGCACTTCCAGGATAAGGGCGCCTACGGGCGCATCATCCACCTGCAGCCGATGTGCTGGAAAGAGGACTGGCCTCTTATCGGCGAAGCCGAAGAAGGCAGGGACTACGGTACACCCGTCTCAGAATGGCCGCTGCCGGCGTCCCGCATCGAAGGGGCGGAAGACGCAGAGCTCAAGGCCTCGGATGACTTTAAGGGCGAAGGCCCCGGGCTGCAGTGGCAGTGGTATGCCAATCCCCCCGAAAATGCCTTGCGCATGGAAAACGGGCTGCTGCTTCGTGCGCAGAATGCCGACGGAGCGGAGACGATCAATTTATGGCAGAAGGCGAATCTCCTCAGCCAGAAACTGATCGCCCCTTCCGCACTTTATAAATCGACGCTTGATGCTGCGGCCCTGGAAGCAGACGATGCGGCGGGTCTGGCCGTTTTAGGCGATCGCTACCTGGCCTTATCGCTTCGGGGAGAAGGCGGCAGGAGACTGGTGCTGGCCTTGGGTGAACGCGGCGCGGAAGAAAAGATCCTGCAGAGCCGAGGTCTTGCCCAAGGTCCCGTTACCCTTTGCCTTTTAGTCCGCGAGACGGAGAAAGGGCCCGTGGCGCAGTTCGCTTATGAAAAAGACGGGCAGCGGGAAGTTTTCCCCGACTGTCTTCTGCTGGAGCCGAATACCTGGACCGGCGCGAAACCTGCCTTATTTGCGGTGACGAAAGGACGGGCGGAAGGCGGCGAAGCCCGTTTCCTGAACTTTGACGCCGCGCTCGGAACGACAGCATTTGAAGCATCTGCCGGAGCGGATGAGGAAGCGAAAGGATAACATGCTTAAAGAAATACTGCAGCAAAAGCCCTTGGACGAGATCAAAGCCTATACGGCCGGGGATCCTGTCATGATGCGCGGCAAAGACGAGGACGGCAGCCCTTATTCTTATCATCTGGTAAGACGGGGCGATCTTGACGCCGCGCGCTGGCTTACGGAATATTCGCGAGCGGATATGAACGAAACGGACCGGAAAGGACGCAATATTTTATTCCCGGTCATTGAAAGCGGCTCGCTTTCGCTCTGCCGCTATTTTTGTGAACGTGTCGGCATCGACCCCCTGCAGCCGGACCGCTTCTTAAAGACGCCTTTAGAGTATGCGGCGGAACGCGGGGAAGAGGAGATTTTAGCCTATCTAGAAGAACGCTGCGGCCTGAAGCTTGCGGAAAGCTATAAAAATCCGGTGCGCCGCGGTTTTTCGCCGGATCCTTCCGTCGTCAGGGTCGGCGACGACTATTACATGGTCAATTCTTCCTTTCTCTGCTTTCCCGCGCTGCCGATTTCCCGGTCCAAAGACCTTGTGCACTGGAAGACCATCGGACATGCCGTAAGTTTTGACAATCCCGTGGACCTCAGAGGCTTTGACGAAGGACGGGGCTTCTGGGCGCCGGATATTTCTTGGCATGAGGGGCGTTTTTATGTGATTGCGACCTTGCGCTATAACGACGATCAGCTTCCGATGCGGCGGCAGATGGTCGTTTCCGCGGAGGATCCGCGAGGCCCCTGGTCGGCGCCGCATTTTCTGGAAGAAGACGGGATTGATCCCTCGGTCTTCCGGGATCAGGGCAGGACCTTCGTCCTCTTGAACCGCGGGGCCAGAATTTTTGAAACGGATGAAAAACTCAGCCGGAAAATCAGCGACACTAAGCTTTTATATTACGGGGACCTTCGCAAGTCGACCGAAGCCCCGCATCTCATAAAACACCAAGGATACTACTATCTTTTCCTGGCCGAAGGCGGGACGGGGCAAGGCCACCGCATCAACGTCGCCCGGGCCGAAAGCTTAGAGGGGCCCTATACGCCTTGTCCTTATAATCCTTTGCTGACCATGGCCGGAAAAAGCGGCTGCTTCCAGAGAACCGGCCACGGCAAGCCTTTCAGGACAAAGAGCGGCGAATGGTACATCTGCTACCTCGGCGCGCGGCAGTATGAAGAAGGTTTTTCGGCCCTCGGCCGCGAAACATTTTTAGATAAGATCGAATGGACGAAAGACGGCTGGCCTCTGATTAACGGGAGACGCGGGCCGTCCGCCCTGGCGCCTCTGCCGCTTCCGCCCGTGCCGCAGGAGCGGGAAGAAGGCTTCGGAACGGATCGCCTCCCGGAAGACGCCTACTTTATCCGCTATGCCGATAAAGAGGACTTTTCCGTGGAGGACGGGACCGTGACGCTCCGGGCGTCGGCGTGCTGGCCGGATGATCCGGCGGCGGGTCCGATTCTTTTAAAACGACAGGAAGAAGCCTTTTGTGAAATCACTTTGGAAATTTCACTTTCTGATCTTACGGAAGGAAGTGCAGCCGGACTCATTTTCTACTATGATGAAAACAGCTGGTATTTTCAGGCTCTGAAAAAAAGAGAAAATAAAAGTTTTGCCGAGCTCTGGAAAAATGCCGGCCGCGGCCGTGAGCTTTTGGCGGAAAAGCCGCTGGCCGTGCCGGACGATATCCGCCTTAAAGCGGAAGTTTCTTGGCCTGAATATCGTTTCATCTGGCCTTCGGGGAAGAATCATGAAACAGCATTTGAATATGCAGAAACAAGCAGGCATCTTACGGATGAAGGACTCGACATCGGCAAACGCTTTACGGGTGCCGGGGCTGGGGCTTTTCTTGTAGGAAGCGGTAAAGTCCGTTTCAGAAATTTCAGGCAGCGGGCTTTGCTCTGAGGTATAAAAAAGAAGGGATTTCTCTGTCATGAGTGGCAGCAACAGCTACTTGCGCACGTATTACGAAAACAAGGACAAACCGATCAAGATACTGTTCGGTTTATACAAAGGAAACTACGGACTGCTCTTGCTTTCGGCACTGTTTTATCTGATAAAACACAGTCCGGCCTGGGTCTTTCCCCTGGTGACGGCCAATGTCTTAAATGCCTTAAGTGAGGGAGCGGGGAATGTCCGGGGTGTTGTTTTGCGAAACCTCGCCCTGGCGGGCGGCCTGGTCATTTTGAATATTCCCATGAATTATCTGCACGTCCGCTGCCGTTCGAAGGTGCTGCGGCGCGTCGAGGCGGGGCTGCGCTCGGCCATTGTCGAGAAACTGCAGCAGCTGAGCATTACTTATCACAATGAGATGCAAAGCGGCCGGCTGCAGTCGAAAATGATCCGCGATGTGGAGGCGGTGCAGACGCTTTCCGAGCAGCTTTTTGTGAGCATGCTGAATATCATAATTAATATCGGGGTCGCACTGGCCGTGACGGCCTTTAAAAACATGACCGTCTTCGTCTTCTTCCTTCTGACGATTCCGGCGGCGTCGATCTTCATCCGCATCTTCCGCCGCCCGATTGAGAGCAAGAACCGGGCCTTCCGTCACGAGATGGAAAAAACCTCGGCGGAATTTATGGAGATGGAAGAGATGATTGAAATCACCCGCGCGCATGCCTTGGAAGACGTTGAGATGAAGCGCATGAAACAGCAGGCGCAGCTGGTGGCGGACGAAGGCTATCGCCTGGATATTATTCAGGCCAATTTCGGCGCGGTGAGCTGGGCGATTTTCCAGTTCTTCCAGCTCTTTACCCTGGGTTTCTCGGCCTCTCTGGTCATCCGCAAGCTCATGCCGGTGGGAAATCTCGTCTTGTATCAGAATTACTTTACGATGCTCGTCAATCAGGTGACGGCCGTGATTTCTCTGGTGCCCATCATTTCCCGCGGCCTGGAATCCATACGCAGCATAGGTGAGGTCCTGGTCTCGCAGGATGTGGAAGACTATGAAGGGAAAAAACCGCTTGAAGACGTCGAGGGGGCCTTCAGAATGGACAATGTCTCCTTCCGCTACGGGGAAGATGAGGACTGGGTGCTGGAAGATTTCTCCCTGGATGTCAAAGCGGGAGAGACCGTTGCGGCGGTTGGTTCTTCCGGGGCAGGGAAGACGACGCTGATGAATCTTCTCATCGGCTTCATCAAGCCGACCCGGGGCAAAATTTACATTGACGGTCAGGATGCCGAAAGGATTGATTACCGCAGCTTCCGCCGGCATCTGGCGATTGTGCCGCAGAATTCGATTTTGTTTTCCGGAACGATCCGGGAAAATATCAGCTACGGCAATCCGGATATCCCGGACGCCCGCATTATGGAAGCCTGCCGGGCAGCTTCTCTGGAAAGCTTTATCAAGGACCTGCCGGAAGGACTCGATACTTATCTGAGTGAAAACGGCGCCAATCTTTCGGGCGGCCAGCGTCAGCGGCTTTCCATTGCCCGGGCGCTGGTCCGGCAGCCGAAGGTGATTATTTTTGATGAGGCGACCTCGGCCCTGGACAGCCTTTCGGAAAAGGCCGTCCTGGATGCCCTGGACCGCCTGATCGAGGGGCGGACGGCCTTTATTGTCGCCCACCGGATTTCCACGATACGCAAAGCCGATACCATTATCGTGCTGCAGGACGGCCATATTGCCGAAATCGGCAATTATGATGAACTGATGGCCATGAAAGGGCAGTTCTATACCATGCAGCAGATTCAGAGCGGAGAAATAAGTGATGAAAACTGAAGCCTTAAGTGCCGAAGAAAGCCGGAAGCGAACGCGAACAATTGGTAAAAGAGCTCAATGAATTGGAGAAGTTTTTACCAGCCTGCTTTTGGGCAGCAGCGAACGCCTTTTGTCGGAAACGTATTTAGAAGAGACCGGCTTTAATCCGCTGCACCGGATGTTTTCGATTTCAAAGTCCGTGACGGCTTTGGCCGTCGGCTGTCTGGAGGCGGAGGGAAAATTATCCTTGGATGATAAAATCCTGAAGTATTTTCCCGAGTATGCCGAAGGGGCCCATCCCTGGCTTCAGGCCCTGACGATCCGGCAGATGCTGCGCATGGAAAGCTGCCACCTGAAAACGACCTACAAACACAATCCTTCGGATCCCTGGGTGGAAAGTTTTTTCCGGCTGCCGCCGGACCATGCCCCGGGCACTTTTTTTCACTACGATACCTCCTCGCCGCATGTGCTGGCCGCTTTGGCCGAGCGCCTTTCAGGCGAAAAGCTCCTGGATTACCTGCGCCGCAAAGGCCTTCGTGAACGGGGCTTTTCCGATGAGGCGTATTTCCTGGAAGACCCGCAGGGGCATCCTATGGGGGGCTCGGGCCTGATGGCGACAAGCCGGGATATGCTGCTCTTGGCTCAGCTCGTGATGCAGGGAGGCGGCGCTGTGTTTCCCGAAGCCTTTTGCCGGGAGATGACAGCTTTTCAGACGGTCACGGCGACGGAAGCCTCTATTCCGGAGGAAAGCTGCGGCTACGGCTATCAGTGCTGGCGAAACCGCCGGGGCTTCACTTTTTACGGCATGGGCGGCCAGCTGGCCGTCGCTTTGCCGGAGCAGGATTTGATCTTGATTACGACGGCGGATCTGCAAAAATCCAAGGCAGAAATGCAAACGATTTTTGACCTCTTCTTCCGCTATATTGCCGATCCCCTTCTCCCCGCGGAAAAGGCAGCGCCCGAGAGGGAGGAAAGGCCTGTCCTGAGCCTGCCGCAGGTGCCGGACCGCTTTGCGCCGGACTGGCCGTCTTTTGATTTTTCGGAAGAAACTGAGGCGGAAAGTCTGCGTTTCGTTTATAATAAAAAGGAGGAATCCTGCATACGTTTGCGAAAGAACGGAAGGTCTTTTGAAATTCCTTTTAAAACAGGCGAAAAAAGGGAAATTTTTATGAAGGATACGGGGCATCGGGCGTTTGTGTCGGCAGGATTTCCCGGCCCGCGTCAGCTGCAGATTACGGTGCAGGTGCTGGCGGAAGAAGTCGGACGCATTGATATTCTGGCGGGACGCTCGCAGGAAGCGGTCGCTCTCCTGATGAAAAATAATATTGAGCGTTTCTATGCGCCCCTTTCCGGCGTGTGGACCTTTCCGCTCGACGCTTCCGAAGGGAGGAAATAATGGGAGTCACTATTAAAGATATTGCGAAGGAAGCCGGGGTTTCGTATTCGACGGTCTCCCGGGCTCTGAACGGTTTATCTTTGGTCAACGCCGAGACACGCGATCATGTTTTAAAGACGGCCAAGCGCATGGGCTATATGCCGAATGCTTCGGCGGTCAATCTGCGCCGCAACAGGACGTATATGATCGGCGTGTATTTCTCTCAGATCAACGAAATGTCCTCGCCCGAAGTGCTGCACGAAGTGGTGACGGCCATTTTCGATGTTGTGAAAGAAAAATACCTCTTGGTGGTGAAAGGGGTTGACCATCACGTTAAAGGCAGCTTAAATCCGGCGGTCTTTGACGGCATCATTACGGTGACGCAAAGTGAGTCGGAAGAAGATTTTATAAAAGAGGCCCTTGACAAAAAGATTCCGAACGTGGTCTTGAACCGCAAGAGCAAGTATCCGGTGGATACGGTGATGACCGATGAAGAAGACGCCATGTATCGCTCGATGAATTATCTTTTGGAACACGGCCATCGCAGGATTGCGGTGCTCGAAGGTCCCGCGAATCTGACCTCCACGATTCAGCGGCATAACGGCTGGGTCAAGGCCGTAAAGGAAAAAGGTTTTTCGGAGGATCAGTTCCCCCGTTTTGAAGGCGATTTCCGCTACGACAGCGGGGTGCATCTGGCCGAGGCGATTGTCGGCACAAAGGCAACGGCCCTTTTATCCTTCAACGACGAGATGGCCTTCGGCGTGGAACGGGTGCTGCTGCGGAAAGGCTGCAGCGTCCCGGAAGATCTTTCGATTATCGGCTTTGATAACTGGAATAAAACCATGTACACCTCTATGGACCTGACGACCGTAGAACGGAGCATGTATGCCATAGCCCATGAGGCCTGTGAACTTCTGCTCCGGCGCATCGAGCAGAAAAAAGATGAGCGCGAGGGGACCAAGACGATTTACCTGGATGCGCCCCTAATTGAAAGAGGTTCGGTGGCACAGATCAGCGATCAGCAGCCTTACCCACGGGGCAGCTTCGGCCGGAAGCCTTTGGCGGCCGCGTCGTCTGAGAGCGACAAGAAAAACAAGGCCTGAGGCGGAAGTCTTTTAAGATTTCCAAAAAACGATCACGATAGATTCAGAAGAATAAAATATAAAAAATAAAAGAACAAAAGCCCGGTCAGAGGCAAAGGAGCAAGCAGAAGAATGAAAGAAACAATTGTCCAATTCGGTGAAGGTAATTTTCTCAGAGCGTTCGTGGATTATTTTATCGACACGCTGAACAAGCAGGGTCTTTATGACGGCAAGGTCTGTGTGGTACAGCCCCTGCCGAAAGGCATGTGCGAA
>CALLQJ010000099.1 GCA_938014865.1 uncultured Fastidiosipila sp. | reverse complement strand
AGAATTCTGGGCAATATCATCGGTGACTGGGTAGAGCGCGGCATATACCCGGCGCATGAGGAATTCCTCGGCGAAATGGTACAGAATATCAGCTTTAATAATGCAGTGAAATATTTTAATCTCAAGTAAGTCTGCAAAACGTCATCCGAAGACTGAGGCTGCAGCTTCCGCAGGTCCGTCAAGGAAACTGCAGCCGATTTTCAGAATCTGTATTTGAAGAGAACGGAGGGTCTATGGGTTCAGGAAAAACGCCTCAGCATCGCAAATTTCGCGGCTTCAAATATTTAACCCGCAGTTTTGATTGGAAAAGTGAAGCCAAGAATTTCCTTTTACTTATCATAGGATCCGTGCTCACGGCTTTTGCGGTTAATGTGATTTATCTGCCGACGAAAATCACAATGGGCGGTGTTTCCGGTATAGCGACCATCCTTTATGTACTGAGCGGCAGCGGAGACCTCTTAAGTTTGGGTACGTATTCCATTTTATTGAATATTCCGATCCTTTTGGCCGGCTGGAAATTCTACGGCTTTCGCATGGTTTACCGAAGTCTTATCGGAACCTTTGTGTCGTCCATCATGATTGATATTACGGCCTTATTTATGGATGATTGGTTCGACATCATCATTGCGCCTTTGGAAGGAGAACCGGATCATCTGATTTTTGCTATTTTCGGAGGGGTTGTCTACGGTTTAGGATTCGGCATTATATTCCGCGGGCATTATACGACCGGCGGATCGGATATACTGGCTGTTTTAGCGACGGAACGCTTTGAAAATCTTACCATAGGTCAATTTGTTTTCTATTTTGATGTCGTGGTAATTGCCTTATCGGTCCTAACCTACGGCTATCTGGATACTCCTAATATTGTTTCGGCAATGTATGCTTTTATCTCGTTGTTTCTGTCCGGAAGAACCGCCGATATGGTCTTGATCGGTACCGATTCTTCCCGGGCGTGTTATGTCATTTCAGATCATGCAGAATCGATTGCAGATGACGTTATGAAAACACTCAAACGCGGTGTGACTTCATTAAACGGTAAAGGCATGTACACAGGCGCAGAAAAAAATGTCTTGTTGATTGTATTGAGCAACAGAGAGGTCCCGGATTTAAAAAAAATAATCTATGCCCGTGACGAAGAAGCTTTTATTATTGTGACCGATGTCAAGGATGTCTCCGGGGAAGGCTTTCAGAGGGAAAAGTTGATTTGAAATCGGCGCATTCAGCCGTCCTTATCTAAAAATTTTCTATAAAAATATTGTATTTTTTATCGACCGAAAGAAGCAGCTCGGACTTCTTTCGGTTTTTCTCTTTGAAAAAAAGATATTTAAAATGATATTTATTGAACGTTTTTGGCAGAAATGCATAAAAAAACAGCAATAAACGCAAAAATAGAAGTGTTTTGTCAAAAAGATACAAGAAACTCGCAAAATAATCCAATTTTAGAGTGATGCATTTAAATATAATGACGAAGCAAGAGGAGAAATAATTCAATTTATTATGCAAATTGCTATCAACTTCACGTCTCAGGCGCGAATCAAAGTATTGGGGAGTTAATATGCAGCTGAAGCACAAACGAAAAAGGACAAAAAACATATTAAACTATGTAATTTTCATGGGGCCGTCCATTTTATTTTTCACGGTTTTGTTTTTAATTCCGTTATTTACTGAGATTGTTTTTGCATTCACGGACTGGAACGGAATAGACAGAGGATTTAACTGGGTGGGCTTGTATCAGTTCAAAAGAGTACTCCAAGATGATCAGTACTGGTATTCGATGTGGTTTACCATTAAATTTTCTTTCTTTGTCGTTATATTTTCTAATCTTTTAGGTTTCTTTTGGGCCTACCTTTTGTCCCGGAGAATTCCTTTGGCAAATCTTTGGAAAGCGCTGATCTATCTTCCCCGTATCCTCGGCGGTGTCGTTCTGGGGTATTTGTGGAGATTCATTTTCCAGGAAGTATTTGTACAGTTTGGGGAAGCGACAGGCTGGTCCTGGTTTTCCCAAATGTGGTTTACGACCGCAAGCTCTTCTTTCTGGGCGCTGGTTATTGTGATGACATGGACGCTGTCGGGTTATTTGATGGTCATTTATAATGCAGGATTTTCTGCAATCGACGATACCTTTATTGAGGCGGCAACTATCGACGGTGCTTCTAAACCTCAAATATTATTTAAAGTCATTATTCCTTTATTGATGCCTTCTATTACCAGATGCTTATTTATAGCGATAAACTGGGCAATGTTGCTTTATGATACGAACCTTTCTCTGACCAACGGCAATCCTTTCCGTTTGTCTGAAGGTGTTACGATGAATATTTATTCCACTGCATTCCAGACGAATCAGATGACCTTCGGTGCAGCAAAATCCTTTATTTTCGTTCTGATCTTGGTAGTTATTTCACTTACCCAAGTAAAACTCACATCAAGCAGGGAGGTTCAGCAATGACCGGCGCAAAATTCAAAGAGCGAGCAGATGTCGTCATAAGATTAATTCTGGTTGCCGTAAGTGTAATTATAATTTTGATACCGATTTACTATACGGTCATGAATTCATTTAAGGATGCAAAGGAGATTGCCGATAACATATCCGCTTTGCCCAAACATCCGAATTTAGATAACTACAAAGATGCCTGGAGACGTTTAAATTTCCCGGTAGCCTTTAAAAACACCTTTATTGTGACCTTGTTCTCAACCATCGGTGTCGTTATTTTCGCCAGCATGAACGGCTATTGGATCGCCCGGCACAATAATCCTTTTACTAAAGTATGGACGGTGCTTTTTTTAAGCGGCATGAGTGTCCCTTTCCAATGCATCATGATCACCTTCGCGAAAATGATCGGATTACTGAATTTGGGCAATAAATATTTCGGTGTTGTCGTCAGCTTCTGGGCCTTGAGCATACCGATGGCGATGTTCCTGACCTCCGGTGCCGTGAAATCCATACCGATTGAAATTGAAGAAGCTGCGATTATTGACGGCTGCAATGCCTTTACGACGTTCTGGTTAGTCGTCTTCCCCTTAATTAAAGGGACGATTTTCACCATTGCTTCTTTAAATGTACTGACCTATTGGAACAACTATTTAATGACACAGTTTATTTTGACCAAGAAAAACATGAGAACAATACAGATTGCAATGCAGTCCTTATTTAATGAAGCGCTGTTTTCATGGGATACAGCCGTAGCGGCGGTTTCGTTATCTATGCTCCCGCTGTTTATATTCTTCATCATTGCCCAAAAACAAGTACTGGGCGGTGCTACAGCAGGTGCCGTAAAAGGATAAAAGTCTGGAGGTGACAAAGGAAAAAATTACAAACGGATTCAATAACCTTTAAACTCTGAAGATAAAACTTAACTTGATGAAAAAGGAGATAAAAAATGAAAAAATTGATGGCCGGAATGCTCGCATTCCTTATGGTTCTCGGAACCGCATCATGCGGCGGCAATAATACCGACGATGATGATAAAGAACAGACAGAAAAAGAAACGGAAGTTCAAACAGACAATAAAACGGAAGGAAAAGACCAAGAAGGGGAAGTGAATTTGGAAGATATTCCCGATGGCAGTATTTCACTTTCGGTGATGCTGCCCTTAGGTCAGTGGACGGATAACTTTGATGTTTTGGTGGAATCTTATATGGCGGATCATCCGGAAGTTAAAGAGATTGATTCGAACTTCCCGAGTTCAGATAAGTATCCCGACCTTCTCAAAGCCGGTCTCAGTTCACAGGATTTGCCGGATATCTGCTCGGTAGGCTACGGAACAAGAAATGAAGAATGGTTCCCTTATATGGCCGATCTGAGTACAGGCTGTCCCGCCTATGATGAGCTGACGGATGAACAAATCGAAATGGGAACCACCGAATACGGGATGCTGGTTATGCCGCTTTACGTTGAGGGCACAGGTATCTTGTACAACATGCGATTATTGGGAGAAGCAGGCTGGGAAGAAATTCCGCAGACACGTGATGAACTCAAGCAGCTGTGCGAAGACTTGACGGCAAAAGGCATCAAACCGTTCATTCATCAGTGGGCAGAAACCAGTCTGAACCTTGTGAATTGGGTCGGTCCGACCTGGTTAGGCAATAAAGAAGGCGGCGGTCTGGACTTCCTCAATCGTATGTTGGAAGGCGAAGATATGAATTTAGCCGAAGACAAAGAGTGGAATGATTTTGTAGATACTTATGAAATTCTGATTGAATACGCGCAGGAAGGCGCCATAGCGACGGATAAATGGACCGCAAGAAATGATTTCTTCCTGGAAGAGTGCGCCATGCTGGTCGGCGAAGGTTCCTGGGAAACGCCTAATATCGAAAATACGAATCCGGAACTTCTTGACTACGTAAAACAAGGTTTCCTGCCTTGCTCAAATACACCGGGTGAAAGCAAAATGCAGACACAAGCTATTACTGCTTCGGTCGCTAAAGAGTGGAAATCCGATGAGCAAATTGCCGTAGCCAAAGACTTCCTGTCCTATATTGCAGCTTCTGAAGATGCAAGAATCTGGCATCAGGAGAAAATGGGCAACCCGACGTCCATCGTTACGCTTGAAGTGTCTGATAATATGCCGGCCCTTCCCACCGACGTGGTTGAAGCGATGCAAAACAATATGGCCGTTCAGTCGATGAGGCCGTATTTCCCGGCGGTTACAGAACCTGATTTAGAGCAAGTTTGGGGGCTCTTCGTGGCGCAAGAGATTTCACGTGATGAATTCACTCAGCGTTATGAAGAGGTATTTAAAAAGTATGCAGAAGGCGGCTATAACTAAGATTCACCGGATGATACAGATTATTTAGAAAGGGATATATAAATGAAGAAAGAACAGATTTTTTATGCAAGCAGCAAAAAATTAGAATTTGATGACAGAGGCATCAGCAAATTTGAGCTTACACCGAATTCCCATGAAGATGTGGAGCTGTATAAGGTCAATATGCTGCAAGGCTCTTGCTTAGAACCTGAACTTTATGAAGATAAAATTGTAGTCTATGTCTTTAACGATAAGAGTAAAGCGGTCATAAAAGATGAGACGGGTCTTTATGAAGCAGACGGTGTGTGCTTTTATGCACCGGATTTTGACAAGCAGAAGTACACGATTTACGCCATGCGGGATCTTGAATTCGTACAGATCGTGGCAAATTACAGCGAGAAAGACCGCGAAAGAGCAAAAGACACCTGTCTGGTCCTTCCTTGGTTCAGAACCGAGGCGCAGTGCTACCGTTACGAGCAAGACTGCAAGACACCCGGCATGAAATCCAGAGGGGTGATCGGCGGTAAATTCGATCGGCTCGGTCGTCTGACCTTAGGCATTTGCAAGGGCTATGACAATTGCGGCACCGTTGAAAAAGCCCATCCGTCTTTAGAACAGTGGAACTACGTATTGGGCGGTTCCGATTACACCTTGTACATCGGTCCTTTGGACGGAAAACAGAGAAGATACGACAGAGCCGAAGGGGATTTTGACTATATTCCTGCCGGAGAAGACCACTCGTTATACGCACACGGACAGCGTTTGGTTTATTACGTCTGGATCGAATTTAATGTGAACTGATCGCTACGTTAACTTATTGAAAGGAGAATTTTATGTCCTATAAATATATTGCAAAAGGTGATGTGGAGAGAAACTATGAAGACGGTGTATCGGTAATAGATGTCTCGCTGCACAATGAATTTTCAGATGTAAAAGAATTAGGTATCGAGTTTTACAGGGTCAGCCTGAAAGCCGGTACAAGTTTTGAACCGGAACTTAAATCAGATCAGATCGCCGTCTTATGCTTTAACGGCAAAGAAGCGTATGTCAGTGATCCCGTGGCCAGCCACGTTATCACGGCTCCCTCATTTCATGTTCCTGATTTTGCCCGGTATCGTTATACGGTCTGTGTGAGCGAAGCTATAGAATTTCTTCTTTGCTATTTCCCGCTGACGGATTGGGATTGGAAGCATTATTGGGATACGCATCCGACATTACCGATGTTTAAAACGCAGTATGATGGTGCACCTTATGATCAGGACGTCAAGAGAGAGGGCACGAAATCGTGGAGTATTTTGGCCGATACACAGCTGGGCCATATTATGGTCGGTGTTGTTCAGGCGATTGGTTCCGGGACGGATGAAAAAGGACATCACCATGTACATCAGTGGAATTACTGCTTGGGGAACTCGGATTTTGATCTCGAGGTTGAAGATGAATCCGCTCCGCAAAAACCCGGTGATTTTTCCTTTATCTATGCCGGCAAGGATCATAAATTGATTGCGAAGCCGGAAAAAGAAGTCTATTACGTCTGGATCGAATATTTCACGGTAGAAGATCTTGACATTTTTTCGGAATTCAGCCATAAGAATAAGACCAATGCTGAAGCATACGAAGAAGTTATGCGCCGGAGAAAAGAGAAATAATTTAATTCTTTAGAAAGTAAAGAGAGTGCTTTCTGAGCACTCTCTTTTTAGGTATATCTATGACGAACAATAAATCTCTTGATATGACAAGCGGCAAAGCTGTTCCGTTAGTGATGAAATTATCATTCCCGCTCATGGTTGGAAATTTATTCCAGCAATTATATTCTTTAATAGATGCAGCAATTGTCGGAAAATTAGTCAGTATACCGGCTTTAGCAGCCATAGGATCAACAAGCTGGGTTCAGTGGCTTATTTTAGGAATTTGCAGGGATTTCGGCAATACTTTCAGTATTATTGCATCTAAAAGAGTGGGTGCTAAAAATGATGATGAATTCAGGCTTACATTTGCAAATAGTCTGATGAGCGGATTTGTGGTTATGCTGTTGCTTATGCTGATTTCCCTTCTTTTTATTGATCAGATTTTACAAGCACTCCACGTTCCTTTTGATGTTTTAAAAGATGCAAAAACATACTTAATTATTTTTATAAGTATGACCCCGTTTATAATCTTATTCAATATCTTTGCAGCAATGCTGCAGGCATATGGTCAAAGTTCGGCACAATCCGTTATCATGGTGATTTCCAATATAATTAATATTATTTTAGATTTAATTTTTGTATTGCTTTTCAGCTGGGGAGTGACGGGTGTAGGATTTGCGACTTTGATTTCTCAAATTATAGCTGTAATTTTACTTTATACAAGAATAAAGAAACATAAAAAAATTAAAATAAATAAAGAAGATCGCCGCTGGAGTAAGGCGATAATGCACGAGTTTCGTGTTTTGTGTGTTCCCATGTTTTGGAACACTTTTATTATAGCTACAGGCGGTCTTATCGTTCAGACGCAGGTTAATAAACAAGGCAGTGCTTTTGCAGCCGGTATTTCGGCAAGCAATAAATTATTCAGTTTAGTTGAAGCCATTATAATGTCTATTCAAACGGGTACAACGATTTATATCGGACAGAATTTAGGAGCTCGCTTGTTCAAGAGAATTAAAAAAGGTGTCACTAAGATTGTAATAAGTACTGAATGTTTGACGTTGATTTTGGCAGTTTTGGTTTTTATTTTCAGTCCCTATCTTTTGCCTTTGATGCTCAATAGTGAGTCTCCTGATATTTTTCAGGAGGCCTTCGAAACGGGTCTGCAAGCTATCCGAATTTTGAGCGGAGGTATGCTCATTATGGCACCCATGTATCTTTATCGAGGCGCCATCCATACACTTGGTTATGCCATATTCCCCTTGTTAGCCGGTGTGGCCCAATTGATAATGAGAACATTTACAGTATTTGCTCTGCCGCCTTATTTAGGGAAAACCGCGTACTACTTACCTACTATATTTGCTTGGGCTGCATCATTACCGATTGTATATTTCTCATATCGAATTTACCTGAAAAAAATAGCACTGGGTCAGGTCAAAACGCTTTAGGCTATTCATAATCCAAAACGCAATGAAGTATATTTCTGATACGATCTATCGTTTGTCTTTATTTCGGTAAGCACTGGGGGAAAGCTGAGTTGTACGTTTGAAGATTTTTGTAAAATAACCTTCATCCATATAGCCTACCTGATTGGCAATCTCAAAAATTTGGTTCTACACGGAATCATGGGGGACAAGTAAAAATAAGTAATTGAAAAGAGAGC
>CALLQJ010000098.1 GCA_938014865.1 uncultured Fastidiosipila sp. | reverse complement strand
TCCGATCTCTTCATCAGCTCGTCCATGCCTTTTTCAATATGCCGCTCGGTCCGGGTATCCACCGACGAGGTAGCCTCGTCGAGAATCAGCACAACCGGATTGGCCACGGCCGCCCTGGCGATGGACAGGAGCTGGCGCTCGCCCATCGAAAGATTTTGTCCGTCCGGCGTCAGCATCGAGTCGTAGCCTTCTGGCATACGGCAGATATAGCTGTGCGCATTGGCCGTGCGGGCCGCGGCTATGATTTCCTCATCCGTGGCATTGAGCCGGCCGTAGCGGATATTCTCTTTCACCGTGCCCTCAAAGAGGTGGACATCCTGCAGCACCATGCCGAGCGTGCCGCGCAGCGACGACTTTTTAATATCCTTGATATCAAAGCCGTCGTAGGTGATCCTGCCTTTCCGGATCTCGTAGAAGCGGTTGATCAGGTTGGTGACCGTGGTTTTGCCCGCGCCCGTCGAGCCGACAAAGGCAATCTTCTCGCCCGGCTTGGCCCAGAGATTAATATCATGCAGGACCGTCTGCCCTTCCACATAGCCGAAATCCACATGTTCAAAACGGATATAGCCTTTAGCCGGCTGTCTCTTGATGCTGCCGTCTTCCTGCGGAATCAGCCAGATACGTTCGCCCTTATCCGTAATCTCCAGATCAATGACGCCTTCATCCGTTTCAAGCGGCTCATCAATCATGGCGAAGATGCGCTCCGCACCGGCCACCGCCGCGAGGACCACATTCATCTGATTGGAGAACTGGGTAATAGGCTGGGAGACCTGGCGGGTAAACTGCAGGAAGGCCGTGATCGTCCCGATATCAAAAAAGCCTTTGACGGTAAGAAGACCGCCGAGCATAGCGATGATCGCATACATCACATAGGAAAGATTGCCCATCACCGGCATGATGAGAACGCCCATGGCCGACGCCTTCGTTGAACTCTGCCGGAGGCCTTCATTGTGGACCCTGAATTCTTCTGTAGCCGGTTCTTCATGGTTAAAGACCTTGACCACTTTCTGGCCCTTCATCATTTCTTCGATATAGCCGTTGAGATTGGCCAGCTGCGCCTGCTGCGCCCGGAAGTTCCGGCCCGAAAAGCGCGCGATAAAGGAGGCCGCCAGGATCATCAAGATCAGCATGATGAAGACGATCAGGGTCAGAACCGGCGCCATGATCAGCATCATGATGATGGTGCCGAGGAAGGAAAGCGCCGAATAGGTCGCCTGCGGGATGGCCTGCTGCAAAGCCTGCGAGACCATGTCCACATCGTTCGTAAAGGTACTCATAATCGTGCCGTGTTTGGTCTGATCAAAATAGGAAATCGGCATGCCCATCATGCGCGAAAAAAGATCCCGGCGCAGCCGGTGTGTGATGGTCTGAGACAAGATCATCATGCTGCGCTGGCCGAAGTAATTGGAGGCAATCTGAATCAGCACGATGACCGTCATCAAAATAAGATAGCGGATCAGTTTATTGAGATCGCGGTCGTAGACCATGCTGTTGACAATCGGCTTAATCATCGCCGTAAAGGTCACCAGCGCAACGGCCTGCAGCATAATCATCAGAAGACCGAAGATGAAAAGTTTCTTATCGTAGCGGAAGTAGGAAAAAAGACGTTTGATCGTCCCGCCCATATCGTCGGCGACCATTTTGCGGCTTTCGTAGCTTCTCGCGTTTTTCTTTGCCGCCGTGTCCGCCTCGGGCTGATTGCGTGTATTCTTTTTGCTCATTCTGCAATCGCTCCTTTCACCTGGGTCTCGTAAAGATCCTGATAGATCTGATTATCCGCCAGCAATTCCTCATGGCTGCCCATGGCCTGAATGCCGCCGTCCGCCATGACTAAAATCTTATCCGCATCCTGAATGGACGCGATGCGCTGGGCAATGATAAAGGTCGTCACATCGCTCTTATATTCCGAAAGCGCCTGCCGGATTTTGGCATCGGTCGTCATATCGACCGCCGACGTCGAGTCATCCAGAATCAGGATCAGCGGATCTTTGAGCAAAGCCCTGGCAATGCAAAGCCGCTGCCGCTGCCCGCCGGAAAAGTTCAAGCCGCCCTGCTCCACCCAGCTGTCCAGCACGCCGTCGCTCTTTTTGACAAACTCCCAGGCCTGGGCCTGCTTAAGGGCCAGGATGATTTCCTCGTCCGTGGCATCGGCATTGCCCCACTGCATATTTTCGCGGAGCGTACCGGAAAAGAGGGTATTTT
>CALLQJ010000097.1 GCA_938014865.1 uncultured Fastidiosipila sp. | reverse complement strand
ATTGCCGTGTCTTATCTGCGCGGCAAGTGGGGCAATTCCGATCTTTGCGGCGCCCCCATGCTGCTGGCCAAGTGCTGCCACGACATGGACCTGATGTTCTGGCTCAAGGGCGAGAAGCCCGCCGAAATCTACAGTACCGGCTCAGACTTCCAGTTTGCCGAATTCAAGAAGCCGGAAGGCTCGGCCCTGCGCTGCATGGACTGCGCCTATGTTGACAGCTGTCTTTACTCGGCAAAATCTCACTACCTCGCCCACCCCGACCGCTGGTCTTTCTATGTCTGGGACAGCCTCGAAGAAATCGAAAATCCTACGGATGAAGACCGGGCCGAGTCGCTTCGCACGGACAATATCCACGGGCGCTGCGTCTGGCGCTGCAATCACAAAAATGTCGACCACCAGAGCACCATCGTCAATTTCTGCGACGGTTCAACGGGCGTGCTCAATATGATCGGCGGCGCGGCCAAGGCCGACCGCGACATCCATATCATCGGCACGCGCGGCGAGATCAAGGGGTCCTTTGAAGACGCCCGCTTTGTCGTGCGCCGGATTGTTCCCGAATCCCCCGAGGAATACGACGAGCGTGTCGTCAATCTGCAGGATGAAGGCGACAGCTCCGGTGCATTCGGCGCCCACGGCGGCGGCGACCTTCGCCTGGTCCATGACTTTGTCTCCATCCTGCGCGGCGAGACGCCTTCCGTCTCCGCGACCTCGCTTGAAGACTCCGTGCTCGGCCACCTGGCCGTCTTCCGGGCCGAAGCCTCCCGGCATCAGCGAAAGAACATCGAGCTCTTCCCGGTCCTCCGTGCCCACGGCATCATCGGGCCGGCCGACCGTGATCCGGAAATCTACCGGCGCATTATGCAGGCCGATTAGAAACTTCTGTTCAGAAAAGGATTAAAACGTTTTTCCGGACGTAAGAAAAAAGCTCCGCGGGCTCAAAAAAGCCGGCGGAGCTTATCTTTTGGAGCGGATGAGGGGGATCGAACCCCCGCCTTCAGCTTGGGAAGCTGACGTTCTGCCATTAAACTACACCCGCAGCTGCTGAGGATAATGAAAATTATACGTTTTATCCGCCGCCCCGTCAATCAGGCCGGAAGGCGCCTCCGCCGAAAAAGCCGGACGCAGAAGGCTGCCACCAAGGTCCCGACTAGGGCACCGGCCAGGACATCCGTAAAATAATGCGCCCCGACATACAGACGCGAGAACCCCATCAGCACGGCTGCGGCAAAGGGCAGCCAGCGCAAGAGCCCGTCTTTGCGGAAGAAGAGGACCATGGCACTGCCGAAGGCGGTCGCGGTGTGGCCGGACGGAAAAGAGGTGTCGTGCAGCGGCTCCACTAAAAAGCGGATTTTTTCAAAGGTGTCATAAGGCCTCGGGCGCATCACCAGCTGCTTTATAATAAGGTTATTTAATATATGGGTCAGCAGGAGGGATGCGAGCATAATGATGCCGCTGCGGCGGGTCTTCTTGAAAAAGAGAAGGGCCAGCCCCAAAAGAATCCAGATCTGCCCGATATTGCCCCAGGCGGTATAGCTCGTAAAAAGCCGGTCCGCGGCGGCATTGTGAAAAAAGTTCTGGAAGTGAATGAGCATCGTTCCTTCCCACTGTGTGATGGCTCCGGGCATGGGTCTTTCCCTCCTTCTTTTCAGTCTTATCAAGGTCTCCTGCCGGAAACTTTGCTCATTGTACCACAGGGCCGGGCGGTTTTACGCGCGCTTTTGAGAGGGTATACTGAAAGAAGAAAAGAAAAAGGGGGGCGGGCTGTTGAATTGCTTGGAAATGCGGCCGGGCCGCTATTACATGCATCGCCGGCATCTTTACAAAACCGACGGGCTGAGCTGGTGGCGCCGGCCTTTTGACGTCTGGTCGGGCCGCTATCTGCCGATATGGGAGAAGGTCTGGTTCGACGATATCCGCGATCTGGACTTTGAAGCGGTCGAGCCGGGCACGCGCTTCGGCGTGCTGCCCTGAAAACGGGCGGCGGGGGCCGGATTTTCCCGGTTTGACAATTCCGGCGTTTTGCGGCACGTTGTACGCACGTGTTATAATATCGATATTTCAGTACTTTAGGAGGATGAATTATGTACTGTCCCATCTGCGGCGAAGCTCTTAAAAAGGGTGCAGCAAGGTGTCCGAAATGCGGCACTCCGATCGATTGGAGTGACGAGGACATTACTGCGTCCGAAAACGCCGTATCTGAAGGGGCCGGACCCGAGGGTCCGGACAGCCCGGCGCAGGCCGGTCATGCGGCTGCCCCGGCGGCGGCCCCCCCTCCTGACGTCTCTGCGGAAACCCCCAGTTACTATAAACCTATAGACAGCGACAATCCTTTTGCCCCGGATGCGGGCTTTAACGGCGTGCCTTACGAGGCGGCGCCCAAAAAAGAGGAAAAGGAATCAGATACGGGCTACAGCCCCTCCGCCTTTGTCCCCGTGGACGGCGGCAGCGGCGGATCCGATGACGATGAGCCCGGCTATTACGATGAAGACCCCGAAGAACGGCGCAAGCGTATCTTCTACTGGCTGATTATTTCGCTGGTGACCGTGGCGGCCCTGGTGGCCATCGTCCTGCTCTTCCACTGGATCAGCGGGCGCACGGTTGAAACCGACGATACCCTGCCCCCTTCGGAGAGCACGGATGCAACGTCGAGCACTTATATCTTTGAGACCAAAGAAACCTTATCGCCGGTCGAGGGCTTTACCGTGCCGAATTATACGGCGGATGCCAACGGCTATATCCCGCCTTTTGTCTACGTAGAAGTCTCCCCGACCCCGACACCCGAAGACACGCCGACTCCCGAGCCGACGCCGACGCCTGAACCGACACCGACGCCCACGCCGGAAGCGACGGAAGCGAGCGAAGAAGAAACAAGCAGCGAAGCACCGTCCGAAGAAACGACGGAGGCAAGCGAAGAAATGCCTAGCGAAAGCGAGAGCGAGGCGCCGAGCGAGAGTGAAGAGCCGACGTCGGAAGAGGCGTCCGGCGGCGAAGGCGAGACCACGGATAATGACGGCGGAAGCGGCGACGGCGAAAGCGAAAGCAGCGAAACGCCGAGCGGAACAGACAGCGAAACGGGCGATGGCGAAGGCGGCGACGAAACGGATGCGCCGACCCAAACGCCTTCCGAGACGCCGTCCGCGACAAGCTCCGAGAAGCCTTCGGAATCCGCCACGATGAGCCACATTTCACCGGACGATCCGGCTTATGCGGATATCGATCAGTATGTGAAAACACAGATGCAGATGCTGACCACTATTAATAACGGCAATCCTGATCAGCCGAGCACGCCGATCATTCTGCCCGACTTTAACAGCATCACGGAATTCTCGAGCAATCAGCTGGTGAATTTCTTCATGGGGAATATCCTCACATCCGTCAGCGGGACGGACGATCCCTTCCAAACGCCTGAACTGCCCTTTGAAACCGTGGATGAGTACATGCGAAAACACATCAACCCGAATATTTCACTGAGCAAGACGGCCGATTATGAGGTCCCGCCTTACGACTATGAAGACGGTGTCTTCTCCATCCCGTCCGAAGTGACGCCTTCGCAGAATGTCGTCAGCACGCAGATGGTAACGAGCTATCTGCCGCTCGGCAATGCCCTGCAGGAAAACGGCAATTACCGCCTGGATCAGATGATGATCTCCTATAACAGGGCGAGCATCAGCGGCAGGCAGGCCGACCATTCCTACCGCCTGATCAACGACTCGAAGGGCGCTTTGATCGGTATTGCGGTCGATGAGATCGACTCCATTGCCAATAACTGGAGCGGCATCCGCAACAGTTCGAATGCGATTTACTTCCTGACGGAAGAAGAAATGAAAAGCGAGCTGCCTTATATCCGCTACAAACTCAGCTCCGGCAACAGCGGGCAGTACTTTATCGAGTCCAAGCAGACCCGCACCGCGGACGAAGCGGATGAGGCCGTTCAGCAGCGCCTGAGTGCCATACGTTCCGCCTTCAACGGCGGCACCAAGGTCGAAGAGGCGGCGGCAGGCGGTGTCACCGTTTACTCACAGCCCGATACGGGGTCGAGCGTCATCGGCACCCTGGAGGCCGGCGCCGAACTCGTCACCTTTGAATTCAACAATCCGGACTTCAAGATCGCTTTGGTAAGCGACAGCGTCGGCAGCCACTTAGGCTACATAGAAAAATAATTAAAGGCTCCGGGGCGCCGGTCCCCGAGTCTTTCAGGCAAAGAAAAGCCGCCGTGCTCTCCTCGTGCTGAGTACGGCGGTTTTTTTGCTCTTGTCAGCAGATCTCAGATCCAGGCGAAATGCGTGAAGAGCGCAATGATGAAAAACAAGGTCACGGAACTCAGAAGCGAGGTGTAGACCAGAAGCTGCCCCGCGAGTTCGTGGTCGGCGTTCATCTGCTGGCTCATCGTGTAAGACGCCACCGCAACGGGACTTGCGAACATGCTGAGGTAGGCAATCAGCACCTCCCCGCGGAAGCCGAGCAGTACAGCGCCGCCCAAGGCCAGTGCCGGGGTGATGAGCAGGCGGTGCGAAACCCCCATGATCAGCTGCGGAACAAAAGCCCGGCTCCGTTTGAAGCTGAACTGTCCGCCCAGAACAATCAGGGCCAGAGGGGTCGCCGCGCCCGCGAGGCCGCCGAGCGGCACGGTCACGGGTTTAGGCAGGCTCAGCCCCGTCGCCTTAAACAGAAGCCCTGCCACCGCCGCAATGATCAGCGGATTTTTGGCGATACCCGTGAGGACCGATTTGAAATCGGCCTTTTCTTCCCCCTTGTTTGGCAGGAGTGATTTCATAAGTTTGTCCAGCATGCGTGAGTGTGAACG
>CALLQJ010000096.1 GCA_938014865.1 uncultured Fastidiosipila sp. | reverse complement strand
TCTCTTTTTTGCGCCCCGGATCAATTTCGCAGCGCCAGAGAATCTCCCGGCTTAAAACGGGCGAAAGCCCGAGGCATAAATCGAGCAGGGCTCTTTCAAGTTTTTGCGAAGTGAAACCTTCCAGAAATTCTTCCGGCGTTTGCGTCTGCATTTTATTGAGGCGGGCGGCAGGCATCGGCTTGTCCTGCGGGGGCGGGGGCAGATAGGGTCTGGCCGGAAGCACTTCGCGGTAGCGGGAAATGCTCTCGTCGACATGAATCATGGCATCCATAATGATGTCGTGTTCATCCGTCAGAATAATATTGCTGTGCCGGCCCATCATTTCAATGATCAGAGAACGGATCTTTTCATCGCCGATCTCATCACGCTTGGAAAAACGGAAGCGGATCAGGCGTTCGTAAGCGGGTGTTTCCGCGCTGAGCAGCTTGGCGCCGCCTAAATGCTTGCGCAGAAACATACAGAACATCGGCGCCTGCAGCGGATTGCTGCGGCGTTTGGCGGCGATATAGGCCGCCGGCCGGGCCGGATCACAGGACAGCAGAAGCTTGGGACTGCCGCCGGCACGGAAAGTTATGAGCAAATCGTAACGGCCGGGCTGTTGAATCTTGTCAATATTACACGATTTAAGCCGGCTATTGAGCTGCTTTGCTAGTTGTTTCACAGAAATTCCGTCAAGTCCCATAAACTGTTTCACTTCCGCCCTTCTTTTATGCTTTTACATGTTATCATAAGTAATGATTACGGAGGTTGAGATGGCAGGTACATCAAAACGCAAGCGTTCCGGCAGCAGAAGAAAGAGCCGCAGCAGCAAAAAAGGGAAAAATTCCCCGAGCCTGTGGCAGCTTTTTGCAAGGAGCCGAGGCGGAAAATTAATCTTTGCGGCAGCGGCCGCAGCGATTATTGTCCTGCTTGATCTTTTAATCAGCCGCAATCAATACGATCTGTTCTTTCTCCTGCTGGGGATAGAGCTCCTGCTCGCCTTTGTGGTGATCTTGTTGCTTCTGGCCTGGCAGCAGCGTGATGTAGACCGCAAGAGATAGAACAAGAGAAAAGAAAAAAACAAGGTTTTGAGAACCTGTAGAAAAAGGAGGTAATGCAGATGGCTTTTGATGAGAAGACTGAATTCGGTGAAGAGCGTTCCGTCCGTGCTTTTGATATGCATAATGTGGATGTACAGCGCTTCATGAGTGCTTTGGACATGTGCAAAGGAAATGTTTATCTGATCACAGACGAAGGTGACCGGTTTAACCTTAAGAGCAAATTGAGCCAGATCACCGGTCTGGTCAAGCTGATTGAGGGAGGCAAACTGGTCAAAGCGTCCATCCTCTGTGATAATCCGGATGACGAATCTTTGCTCTTCCGTATGAACCTTTTCGGAGAGGATGAATAATCCTTAAAGATAAATAAGGTTATAAAGAATAGTAAAAAGCCGGGCGGAAAGTATTGCTGCCCGGCTTTCCTTTATGTATGAACTGTAAAATCTTTCCGACGGCAGAGAAAATTCAGCCGCCGATCCGCGTAAGAGGCTGTATTTCGGTAACATACGGAGAAGCGGAAATCATCAAACGTGTTATAATTTCTCACGGGTTATCATCTGACGAAGACCGCCTCGTCTCACGGGTTCCGGTCTTTTTCGTAAATTATAGGAGTGTTGGTTTGTGGAAAAAACAAAAGTAGATAAACAGGATCATTTACACTTTCCGGAAGGAAGCTGGCATATGGGCCTTGATATCGGTTCGACGACAATTAAGCTTGTTGTCTTTCACGGTGAGGAAATGGTCTACCAGACCTACCGCCGGCATAATTCGGATATCAAAGGCACCCTGCTGGAGACTTTTGATGAAGTGGACAAGGCCTTCCCCGGGGTTGAGCTGCAGATGAGCATTACCGGCTCAGGCGGTGTCCTCGTCGCGGAATGGCTGGATATTCCTTTTGTGCAGGAAGTGATTGCCGAGACCCGGGCCATTCAGAAACATGTCCCCGAAGCGGACGTCATTATTGAGCTCGGCGGTGAAGATGCCAAGATTACCTATCTGCATCCGACACCGGAGCAGCGCATGAACGGGACCTGTGCAGGGGGGACGGGCTCTTTTATCGACCAGATGGCCCAGCTGCTGCAGACGGATGTGGACGGCCTCAATGAACTGGCTTCCCGCTATCAGCAGCTCTATCCGATTGCCTCCCGCTGCGGCGTCTTTGCCAAGTCGGACCTGCAGCCGCTTCTGAACGAAGGAGCGGCCCGGGAAGATCTGGCGGCTTCCGTCCTGCAGGCGGTTGTCACGCAGACCATTGCGGGCCTGTCCCAAGGCCGGCCGATCCGCGGAAATGTGGTCTTCCTCGGCGGCCCTTTGCATTTCCTGCCGGAACTGCGGCATGCCTTTGAGAGAACCTTGATTAATCAGGTGGACCGCTTTATCCTGCCCGACCACGCGCAGCTTTTTGTCGCGATCGGGGCGGCTCTGATGGCGATGGATGCGCGCAAGACGACCATTGAAGAAATTAAAAAACGCTTTAAGACGGCCAAGAATCTGGGCGAAGACATTGCCCATATTCCGCCGCTCTTTGCCGATGAAGCGGAGTATCAGGCCTTCCGCGAGCGCCACGACAAGGCCTCGGTTGAGGTCAAGGATCTGAGCATGGCCCGCGGCCCGCTCTTTTTCGGTCTGGACGCCGGTTCTACGACGACCAAGGCGGTTCTGATCGACAAGGACGGCAATATTGTCTTTACCTTTTATCAGGGCAATGAAGGCAGTCCGGTGAACTCTTCTTTGAAAATCATGCGGGAGATTTATGAAAATCTGCCCGATTCGGCCTATATTGCCCGCTCCTGTGCGACCGGCTACGGCGAGGCGCTGCTGAAGGCGGCCCTGAATCTTGAAGAAGGCGAAATCGAAACGATGGCCCATTACCGGGCGGCAGAGCATTTCCTGCCCGGCGTAGATTTCATTGTTGACATCGGCGGACAGGATATGAAATGCATGCGTGTCCATGACGGGATCATCGACAGCATTATGCTTAATGAAGCCTGTTCTTCGGGCTGCGGTTCCTTCATCCAGACCTTTGCCCACGGCCTCGGGATGGATACCCCGTCCTTTGCGAAGGCGGCGCTCAAAGCGAAGAATCCCGTGGATCTGGGCACCCGCTGTACCGTCTTTATGAACTCACGCGTGAAACAGGCGCAAAAAGAGGGCGCTGAGGTCGGTGACATCTCGGCCGGACTTTCCTATTCGGTGGTCCGCAATGCGCTTTATAAAGTCATTAAGATAAGGGATCCCGAACAAATGGGCAAACGCATCGTGGTCCAGGGCGGCACCTTCCTGAATGATGCGGTGCTGCGCTGCTTTGAACAGGTGTCGGGCCGTGAGGTGATCCGTCCGAATATTGCCGGACTGATGGGGGCTTTCGGCTGTGCGCTGACGGCGCAGAACCATTGGGACGGAGAGAGTGTCTCTACGGTGCTGCGGCCTGATGAAGTCGACGCCTTTACGATGGAGACCGAAGCGACGAACTGCAAGCTCTGCGGCAATCACTGCAAGCTTACGATTAATACCTTTTCAAACGGACAGCGTCATGTCTCCGGCAACCGCTGCGAACGCGGAGCAGGCAAGGAGAATATCCATGAGCCCATGCCGAATTTGTATGATTACAAATATAAACGCACCTTTGCCCATTACCGGCCGCTGAAAGTGAAGGACGCCCCGAACGGGATTATCGGCATTCCCAGAGTGCTGAATATGTACGAAAACTATCCGCTCTGGTTTACGATCTTTACCCGTTTAGGCTTCCGCGTGCAGCTTTCGGCCCGCTCAACGCATGATATTTATGACAAGGGCATTGATTCCATTCCGTCCGAAAGCGTCTGCTATCCGGCTAAACTGACACACGGGCACGTGATGGACCTGATCCAAAAAGGCGTCAAGACGATTTTCTATCCGGACCTGCCTTACGAAATGGTCGAAAATAAGAATGCCAATAATCACTATAACTGCCCGATTGTGACCTCGTATCCCGAGGTGCTGAAAAACAATATGGAAGAACTGATGAACGGGGAGGTGACCTACCTCAACCCCTTCCTCGGTCTCCATCATCCGAAGAAATTAGCCGAGAAGCTGCTTGAGACCCTGCATGAGGCAGGCTATACCTCGATCACGGAAAAAGAGATGCGGGAAGCCGTCAAAGCCGGCTATGAAGAGTACGAACGGTATAAAGAAGATATCGTCGACGAAGGCCTGCGCATTCTGGACTGGATCGAAGAAAACGATCACAAAGCGATCGTTCTGGCCGGAAGGCCGTATCATGTCGATCCGGAAATCAATCACGGCATTCCGGAACTCATTAATTCACTCGGCATGGCGGTGCTGACCGAAGATGCCGTGGCCCGGCCCGGTAAACTGAAACGGCCGATCCGCGTTGTGGATCAGTGGATGTACCACAGCCGGCTTTATGAAGCGGCGGCCGCCGTTGCGGAAAATCCCCGTCTGGAACTCGTGCAGCTCAATTCCTTCGGCTGCGGCCTGGATGCGATCACGACGGATCAGACCCAGGAAATTCTGGAAAGTTCCGGGGATCTTTACACCTGCCTTAAAATTGATGAGGTCTCCAACCTCGGTGCCGCCCGTATCCGCCTGCGTTCTTTGAAAGTCGCCATGGAAGAACGGGAACGTCAGGCCGAACGCCGGGAAAAACTGCTGGCGGCGAAAGACGAGGCCGAAAAGGCAGCGGATGAAATTACGAAAGATGAGCCTGATTATGTGATCGATCGTGAAATCTTCACGAAAGAGATGCAAAAAGAAGGCTATACCT
>CALLQJ010000095.1 GCA_938014865.1 uncultured Fastidiosipila sp. | reverse complement strand
GCCCGCTGAAAGATCCTTTCCTGCCGCCGGATATCGACGGCATCTACCTGGGGTCGGGCCCGCTTCTGGATTATCTGGCGGAGGCCTCGGATAACGAAACGCTGCGCCGGCATATTTACCGGGAAGCGGGAAAAGGCACGGCGATTTTAGCGGAAGGCAGCGGAGCGGTGTATCTGAGCCGGGCTTTTGTCAGCGAAAACGGCAGGGAGTGGCCTTTGGTCGGCGTCCTGCCCGCGCTTTCGGCGCTTAATAGCGAACGCTATACCGAATATTACGGCAAAATGACCTCGCGGCGCGATGATTTGGTCTCTGAACACGGGATGCATATTCCCTGTCTGGTCAGCAATCAATACCGCTTCAAGCCGGAGGGGGCGTCGTACCGGACGGCGGTGCGCGGCGAAGGCTACCGGATGACGGGCTTTTCTACCCCGACCGTCTGGGCATGTGAGGCCAGGATCCATTTTTATGCGCAGCCGATGATGGCGGCCCGTTTTGCCGATGCCTGTCTGAAGAATATGGAAGCGAGGACAGGAGCGGAGGGGAATATCCGGGCAGACTGGTAAAATTTCCGGCTCGGGACGGGCGCGGGATCTTGTTTACAAAATGTTCAGGATAAAAAGCAAGCAATTGCTTTTTGCAGGAAAAAGTCACATAGTTATGACATCCTGCTATGTTATAATTATTTAAAACAGCACAATAAATATGCTTAATCGGCATTATTTTTGGGAGGTAAAAGTAATGTTTATTCAAGAAATCATCGGTGCTTTCACCGGTCAGAACCAAAGAGACAGACGTCGTGCGGCTATTGTCGGCACGGTTTCCGGTCTGCTGGGCGGTGCGCTCATCGGCGGTACTTTGGGTCTTCTTTTTGCACCTAAGTCAGGTGAAGAGATGCGTGAAGACATCAGTGATGCGGCTGCCAAAGGCTACAACACGGTGAAGGACAAGGCGACGGAAGTCAGCGATAAAGTTTCATCGAAAGTCTCCGAGACCTACAGCCAGTTCAAGGACAATGTGGACGAGGGCAAACGTGAGGCCCGCCGCAAGGCGCGTGAGGCCCGCCGTCATGCCAGAAACGTCGGCGAGACCGTAGATGTTGCAACAGATATTATCGGTGAAGAGGTTGAGGAAGCAGTCGAAGACGTTAAAGCATAAGCGAAATCGATCCTGATCAATTCCGGGAAAGGAATGTTTTATGTATTTAATTGCTCTTGACAGTACTGTAACGATCGATGTGCATCAGGTGCTTTTGGGAATCCTGATTCTTGCCGGTATCTTTGCACTGATTACCTTGGCCGTACTTCTGATTCGTGTTATCTCGACGGTTAAAAAGGTGAACGGCCTGATTGACGATCTGAGTGATCCGCTTAAAGATACGACCGCGGAACTGCCGGCGATGGCCGTTAATATCCGCGATATCCTAGGCAATCTTGTAGATATGACAGACGATCTTACCGTAGCAACGCCGGAGCTGCTTGAATCGGTGCTCGAGGCCCTTGAAGCGGCCAACGCGAGTGTCGGAGCAGTCAGCAATATTGTAGTCGGCGTGTCCGACGGTGTTGCCGGCATTGTGAATCGCTTTTCCTCAAGTGCCGGAGCAACGCGTGCAGCCGGCGGCTTTGCCAACGCGTTTGCGACGATGGCGGGAGGTTTTGCCGGAGCACGAAAGAACAGAAAAGATAAGGAGGCAAGGCGTAAGAAAAGACGCTGGAAGAAGCGTAAAGTAAGACGCTGATGCAATAAATCCTAAGCAATCTGCAGATTGTAAAGGCCCGCAGCAAACTGCGGGTCTTTTTTTTCTGCGGATATCCGGCCGGCCTTGCTCTTCGCTTTGGACGGCTCTCCCTTTGTTTTGAAATAAGGACCCGGCGTCATGAGCAAAAGATCCTCACCGGGACTTCCCGCAGGATCATAAACAAATGAAAGGGCACAAAATAGCTCAAAAACGGCAGGGCACGGCGGCCGGTTTTTACCTTCCGTGTCGTCCCCGAGCGGCTGAGAGACAGCGACTGAAGGAGACGGCGTGCGCCTTCGACAAGCAGGATCAGGGCGGCCGAAAGGCCTAAAGCGAGGTAAATCCCCTTCAGTGCAAAGCCGAGTCCCGCCCCGAAAAGATAGAGAAGATCCGCCGCCCCGATGCTTCGTTTGTCGGCAAGATAAGGCAGGATCAAAGGAGCGGGGGCAAGCGCCGCAAGGAGGAGTCTTCGGAAGAGTGCACGCAGGGTATAAACAATTCTGCCGCCCTCCGCCGGGAAGAGCTCCCCGGAGAAAACACCCCGCTGCCGGCGGAGAGCAAGGCAAGCCAGAAGAAAGCTGAGTAAAAGATGCAGCAGAAGTCCCGGCCGGGCAATCCGGCCGGCCGAGAGGTCCCGGCAGGCCAGCACGGAAGAATGGATGCTGTAGAAGATGAGGATGAGAAAAAAGACCTTGCCTGCTGCTGTCTGCGTCATAGGAGCACCTCCGGAGCGGGGATGCTTCCAGGATCGCAGAAAAAGGAAGGCGTCGGGGCAAAGAAGAAACTACAAAAAGAAACCCTGCATTTCTTCTAAAGAAAAATCACCCAAGGGCAGTGCAGCCGGGACCCCGCCCATGAGTGCCGAGCGGTAAACGGCCATCACATGTTCTACGGCGTCCGCCCCTGCCTGCCCGTCGGCACGGGGACGGCGGCCTTCCTTGATGGCTTCGACAAAATCTTTGTAGATGCCGCTGTGCGGGTTCAGGTAGCAGCGCAGCTTTAAAAAGAAATTCCGGCCGAAAAGCGAGGCCAGAAAACGCCGTTTATAGTGTCCGCAGCGTTTGCCTTCGCGGTCATAGGCTTTGATATAGGGGATGCCGCCTTTGATGCCGGCATAAATTTCGGCTTTGTCGCTGGAAATGTAAAAGCTTGCGGCCTTGCGTTTCTCCGGCGTATTGGTGGTGCCTTCTACCCGGCAGATATGTCCGTCCTGCATCAAGAGCAATGCGGCGCCGTAGTCCTCGGCTTCCATCGTGTGCCGGAGCCTCGCGATGCGTCCCTGAACAGAGACCGGCTTCGTGCCCAGGAGCCAGACCATCAGGTCCAGAGCGTGGACGCTTTGGTTCATCAGGGCGCCGCCGTCCTCGGTCCAGCGGCCGCGCCAGGCGGCTTTATCGTAGTAGGCCTGATCGTGGCCCCAGTGGACTTTGACTTCGGAGGCCAGGATGCGCCCGTATTTGCCGGAGGCGATATCCGCGCGGACCATATCCACGAGCGGGAAAAAACGGTAGATATGAAAGGCGCAACCAT
>CALLQJ010000094.1 GCA_938014865.1 uncultured Fastidiosipila sp. | reverse complement strand
ACATAGCGGTACATCGTCTTGGCCTTGACCTTGGCCGCGGAATACATAGGCGTCTGCTGCTGAATGCTCCCGCTCAGCTTCGCAATCGCTTCTTTTAAGACGGCATAGTCATCCGCCGCAAAAGCTGCACAGCTTTCGGGAGAGGGCCTCTGCCCGCCGATGACCCGCCCGCTCAGATCCTGGGTATCGGTCGCTTCGCCTAAATGGATCAGGACGCGGTAGGCTTTGTCATAATTATCCATATAACGGATCATCTTCGTCGCCCGGCCGAAGGCAATCGGCAAAACGCCGTCGGCAAAAGGATCCAGGGTGCCGCAGTGGCCGGCCTTGCGGATCCCGAAAAGACGCCGCAGCTTCGTTAAGACCTGCATCGACGTCGGTCCGACCGGCTTCTTAAAAAGCAAGATGCCGCCTGCGGGCGGCGCTCCGTTATTCGCGTTCCTTCTTCTCCCCATTTATCAGCTCCTCTTTCAAGGCCTCAAGCAGCGCCTCAAGTCCTGCTTCCAAACTTATATCCTTTAAAGTAAATCCTGCCGCATTCACATGCCCCCCGCCGCCGAAACGGGCTGCTACCTCCCGGACATTATAGCCGCTCTGGCTGCGCAGATTGCCGCGTATGCTGCCCTCCGGCGTTTCCCGCAGCATCAGGGCCAGCTTGGTCCCTTTGACATCGCGCAGAATCGAGGGCATGGCATCCAGATCTCCGTCTTCGGCACCCAGCTTCCTAAGCAGCTCCGCGGGGAGCGCAAGATAAGTTATGGCCCCGCCGCAGCAGCGCTTTGTTTCCAGCCGCAGCCGGCCTTCAATCCGGTAGCGCTGCCAGCTCTGCACCCGGAAAAGGCGGTTTGTCAGCTCCGGCAGATCGATGCCGAAGCTCAGCAGGTAAGCGGCCGTCCGCAGCGTATCGGGGCTTACGTTCTGATAGGAAAAATTGCCGGTATCCGTGAGAATGCCCGTATAAAGGCAGAGCGCCTCTTCCTGCGTCATCAGCTTTTTGCCGCTTTCGCGCTCTAAAGCTAGGGCCAGTTCCGCCGTCAGCTCACAAGTCGCGGCCGCCTCGGTATAAACATAACGATAGTCATCATTAGGCTCTTCCGAGACATGGTGGTCCAGGATGTATTGCACGGGCGCGGCTTCGTAAAGGGACCGGCGCAGGTCAAGCCGTTCCGGCTCAGAGACATCAATCATCAGCGCGGCCGCCTGTTCCCGGCGCAGCGTCTCTTTTTCTTCCGGACCAAGCTCCGGCCAGACGAGCGCCTCTTCCGCCCCCGGCAGAAAGGCATAATCCGGCTCGACGGCTTCGTTTAAGACACAAAAGGCTGCAATATCACATTTGCGCAGCAGTGAAGTCAAAGCAAAAGCCGAACCGCAGGCATCCCCGTCCGCATGAAGATGCGGGTAAATAAGAAGCCGGCCCTGCCCGGCACGCAAGCTCAGGAGTTTTCGTGCCGGAAGGGCCAGCTGTGTAAGTCTTTCTTTATTCATACTGTTTCAATAATCGGGCGTTTCAGTCACTCGGCAGCATCGGGATCCGACGCTTCACGGGCTGCTTTATCCTGTGCGAGCGCCGTGTCAATCAGCGCATCGATGCGTCTGCCCTTCTCATAGCTGTCGTCCAGCCTGAAACGCAGTTCCGGAGTGACC
>CALLQJ010000093.1 GCA_938014865.1 uncultured Fastidiosipila sp. | reverse complement strand
ATGCCTTCAAATTTCCGGGCCGTATCGTAAACCTGCCGGACCTTCTCATCACTATCATATAACGCTTTGAGCTCCGGATTGAGCGCCAGCGCCTTGTCCAGGGTCATGTGAAGGTCTGTCGGAATCATTTTGGCGATGCGGTCGGTTTCTGCATAGTCCAGATCAAGCGCCCTGCCGACATCACGTACACAGGCTCTCGCCGCCAGAGTCCCGAAGGTAATCACCTGCGCTACCCGGTCTTCGCCGTATTTGCGGCAGACATAATCAATCACTTCCTGCCGTCTTTCATAGCAGAAGTCGATGTCAAAGTCCGGCATGCTGACCCGGTCAACATTCAGAAAGCGTTCAAAAAGCAGGCTGTACTGCAGCGGATCGATATTGGTAATGCCTATCGCATACGCGATCAGCGAGGAGGCTCCGGAACCGCGTCCGGGGCCGACCATGATGCCTTGTTCCTTGGCATAACGGATAAAATCCCAGACAATAAGGTAGTAGTCCGTATAGCCCATCTTGATGATAATCTCAAGTTCATGTTCAAGACGTTCATAATACGCGTCGTCCGCTTCCCGATGGGGCAGCTTCAGGCGCTCGGCCAGCCCCTCCATCGCGATCCGGCGCAGAAAATCGGCATTGTCTTCATCCGTCGGCACCGTAAAGGCCGGAAGATGAATCGTATCAAAATCCATGGTGACCTGACAGCGTTCGGCAATGCGGGCGGTATTATCGATCGCCTCCCCGAAATCCGGCAGGGCCTCGCGCATTTCTTCTTCCGATTTAAGATAAAGCGTATCGCAGCCCATGCGCATGCGATCGGGATCACTCATACGCTTGCCGGTCTGGATGCACAAGAGCACCTCATGGGCCGTCGCATCTTCTTTCAGCATATAGTGGCAGTCATTGGTGGCGGCGAGCGGTATATCCAGTTCTTCCGATAATTTCTTAAGTTCACGATTGACGCGTATCTGCTCGGGCATGCCGTTTGCCTGAACTTCCAGGAAATAATGATCGGCGCCGAATATATCGCGGTAGAGCATGGCTTTTTCTTTGGCTTTATCATACTCGCCGCTCAGCAGAGCCCTCAGCACCTCGCCGGAAAGACAGGCAGAGAGGCAGATAATGCCCTCTGCATGCGCCCGCAGCACCTCGTAGTCCACCCTCGGTTTATAGTAAAAGCCGTCGATAAAACCTTGAGAGACAATCTTATTAAGATTCTTCAGGCCTTCGTTATTCTCCGCCAGCAAGATCAGATGGGCGTAATTTTTGCCCTTTTCCTTGATCAGGCGGCCTTCGGGCGCGACATAGACTTCACAGCCGATAATCGGCTTGAGGCCCGCCTCCGTCATGCGTCTGTAAAAATCCACAACCCCGTACATAACGCCGTGATCGGTCACGGCGCAGGCCTCCATGCCGAGTGCCTTCAGGCGCTCGGGCAGATCTTTCAGACGGATGGCCCCGTCCAAAAGCGAGTATTCACTGTGCAGATGCAGATGTGTAAAAGCCAAAGGCAGTCT
>CALLQJ010000092.1 GCA_938014865.1 uncultured Fastidiosipila sp. | reverse complement strand
GAGATTCTGATTATCGCGGACGAAACGGCGGACCCGCTCTTTGTCGCCCGGGATATGCTCTCGCAGGCGGAACATGATGTTCTGGCCTCGGCGCTTTTGCTCACGGACAGCCGGGAACTGGCCTTGGCGGTGCAGGACGAACTCCGCCGTGCGGCGGCCTGTGCGGATCGCCGTTCGATACTGGAGGCCTCGCTGCGTGATTATGCCGCTATCTTGCTGTGTGAAGATTTAAAGGAAGCAACGGAACTGAGCAATCGTTTTGCACCGGAGCATCTGGAAATTATGGTACGGTCCGAAGCGGAAGAAGAGACGCTCGCCGCCGTCAAAAATGCGGGTGCGATCTTTCTGGGTCCCTGGAGTCCCGAACCGCTCGGCGATTATTATGCGGGCCCGAATCATACACTGCCCACGTCCGGGACGGCGCGCTTTTTCTCACCTTTAAATGTGAGCCAGTTCCGCAAAAAGATCTCGCTTATACAGTATAAGAAAGAGAGCCTGGAAAAGGTTGCGTCCCGGGTGGAGCGGCTGGCGATGTCCGAAGGGCTGGATTGCCATGCGGCTGCTGTTGCCGTACGAAGGGAGCGATTCAATGAGTAAGTTTGCGAATGCCCGCACGCAGAAGCTCAGGCCTTATGTTCCGGGGGAGCAGCCCAAAGAAAAGGGGCTGATTAAGCTCAACACGAACGAAAGCCCTTTTCCTCCGGGCGAAAAGGTCCGGGAGGCGCTGCGCTCTTTTGAGCCGGAGAGCCTGAGGCTTTATCCGGATCCGGAATCGACGGCTTTACGGGAGAAACTTGCGAAGATCCACGGTTTCCGGAAAGAAGAGGTCTTTGTCGGCAACGGCTCGGATGAGATTCTGGCGCTGATTTTTCAGAGCTTTTTTGAAGCGGACGGCGCGCCTTTGCTCTTCCCCGGGAAAACCTACAGCTTTTATGAGGTTTATGCCCGGCGTTACGGGATTCCGTTTGAAAAAGTTCCTTTGGCGGAAGGCGAAAGGATACGGATTGAAGATTACGAGCGCGCCGGACAGGCGGTTATTTTGGCCAATCCGAATGCGCCGACGGGCCGGCTTCTGGACCCGCCGGAGATTGCCGCCTTATGCCGGCAGGATGAAGCGCGTGCGGTCTTTGTTGATGAGGCGTACATTGATTTCGCGCCGGCCGGAACGACGGCTTTGTCTTTGCTTGCGGATTATGAAAATCTGATGGTGATTCAGACATTCAGCAAATCCAGAAACCTGGCCGGACTGCGGGTCGGGATGGCCTTTGCTTCGGAAGCGATGACCGCGGACCTGATCAAGCAGAAAAACTGCTTTAACTCTTATCCCATCGACCGCATCGCGCAGAATCTGGCCTGTGCCGCACTTGATGAAAGCGGCTATTACCGGCATTGCTGCAGCCAAATCAAAGAGATCCGGGAAGAGACCGCGGCCGCGCTGGAGGCGGCGGGTTTTGAAGTGACGCCTTCGGCGGCGAACTTTTTATGGATCAGGCATCCGGAGATCAGCGGCGGCCGTCTTTATCGGGCGATGCGCTCGCGGAGAATTCTGCTCAGGCACTGGGATCAGCCGGAACTTCAAGACTATTTAAGAGTGACGATAGGAACCAAAGAAGACATGACGATCTTCCTGCAGGCGATCCGGGATATTCTGACGGAGACTGCAGAAAATGACAGAAGGGATACGCAATGAGAGAGGCCGAAATTAAACGGGAAACCAAAGAGACGAAGATCACTTTGCGCCTTAATCTGGACGGTGAAGGCAAAAGCGAGATCGAAACGGGGCTGGGCTTTTTTGACCATATGCTCGAGCAGATTGCCCGCCACGGCCTGCTGGATCTTAAAATCAGCTGCCAAGGTGATCTGGAGGTGGACTGCCACCATAGCGTTGAAGACACCGGCATTGTGCTGGGCGAAGCGCTTAAACAGGCGCTCGGCGATAAGCGGGGGATCGTCCGTTACGGACACAGTTATGTGCCGATGGACGAGACCCTGGCCCGGGCGGCGCTGGATCTTTCGGGCCGGGCTTTTCTGCACTTTTCGGCGGATTTTCCTTCGGCCTCTTTGGGGGGCTACAGCTGTGAAATGACGAAGGAGTTTTTCCGGGCCGTGGCCTGCGGCGCGGGCATGACCTTGCATCTGGAGATTCTGCACGGCGAGAACAGTCACCATATGACGGAAGCCTTATATAAGGCCTTCGGGAGGGCTCTGCGGCAGGCTGCCGCCCGGGACCCCCGGGTCAAAGGGGTGCCGTCAAGCAAGGGCGTCTTGTAAGGCGCCGGCGGAGGGAAGCTCTATGTTTATATATCCGGCGATCGACCTTCTGGACGGACGGGTGGTGCGTCTGCTGAAGGGCGATTATGATAAAGTAACGGTATATGCGGAAGACCCCGTGGAGATGGCACTCCGGATGAAGGCGGAGGGTGCTTCGAGGCTTCACGTGGTGGATTTAAATGCCGCAGAAAAAGGCGGCAGGACAAATCTTGACGTGATCCGGGCGATTGCCGATGCCAGCAGTCTGTTTATACAAAACGGCGGCGGCATCCGCAGCCTTGAGGCACTGGAAGAACGTTTTGCCGCGGGGGTTGACCGGGCCGTCTTAGGGACGGCGGCAGCGGAAGATCCGGATTTTGCAGCCGAGGCGCTGAAACGCTACGGGCCTAAAATTGCCGTCGGCCTGGATTGTCTGGGAGACGAAGTCCGCACGCACGGCTGGACCAAAGGCAGCGGGCTGTCGCGGACGGAGGTCTTGCGGCGGCTGGAACGTCAGGGCGTCCGGACGATTATCTATACAGATATCAGCCGGGACGGTGCGCTGACCGGGCCGTCTTTTAAAAATACAGAGAAATTGATCTTGTCCGCTGATGCCGACGTCATCTTGTCGGGCGGCGTCAGCTGTGAAGAAGATCTTGCAAAAGCAAAAGCAATCGGCGCTGCGGGGGCTATTATCGGGCGGGCGTATTACGAAGGCCGCATTGATCTGGCCCGTTGTATCAGGCGCTATGAGAAAGGAGAAATAAATGAGTAAAATCGGTGAAATAATGGATGAAGTCTATGAGGTAGTGAGCGACCGGAAGAAAAATCCGAAGGACGGCGCGTATACAACCTATCTTTTTGACAAAGGGGTCGACAAGATCTGCAAGAAAGTCGGCGAGGAATCGGCCGAGGTCATTATCGCGGCGAAAAACGATTCAAAAGAGGAGATCCTTTACGAAATTGCCGATCTTCAATACCATCTGATGGTGCTGATGGTAAATCAGGGCGTCAATCTGGATGAGCTCTATGAAGAACTGAAAAAAAGAAGATCGCAGCCCTGATGCGGCAAAGGAACGGAAGGAGCCGGTGCAAGGCCATGACTTCTTCCGGAATTCCCTTGTATTAAAGGCTTTCGGCGTCTTGGAATTTGACAGCGGAGAAAAATATGTGATATAATTTCGTCTGCTTGTTAACCGAGCGCTATTTTTTTATGGCCGTTTTTCGGCTTGAGATGACGAGAGAAAACGTATTGACGGAGGTATAAATATATGGCTAAGCCAGGTGCCGCAGAAATTATTATCTTAGCATGTGATGAGTGTAAACAGCGTAATTACACAACGAAGAAAAACAGAAGATCCCATCCCGATCGCTTGGAGCTGAAAAAATACTGCAGATTCTGCAAAAAGCATACACTTCACAAAGAAACAAAATAAAATATTGTTCCTGAGGAAGGGATTGTAAAATGGCTAAAAAGTCTGATAAAAAGCAAAAGGGCAAAAAAGGTTCCGGCAAGAACCGTGAGCTTACATTTACGCAAAAAGTCAAACGTTTTTTCGGCAATCTGAAAAATGAGCTGAAACTGGTGGTTTGGCCGGATCGTAAAGAGGTTAAGCAGACGACGGCTGTCGTTTTGCTGGTGGTTGCAGCGACCGTGGTGCTGGTCTTTATTATTGACAGCCTGATGGTCGGTATTTTGAAACTGACCGGTTTCGAGAGCGCACCGAGCAATTCGCAGCTGAACCCGCCGGCTCAGACGAGAAGGATTGAAACATCCGCCGAAGAAGAGGCCTTTATCTTTGAGGCGCCGGCAGATGTTCAAGAGATATAAGGAGTAATTCATGGCAGATTTGACCAACGATAAAGATGTAACGGAGCTTCGGGAAGCGGCTGATAAGGCTGTCGATGAGGCCGTTCCTTTCTTGTCTGGTAGATGAGGTAAGGGTCGAGTTCTGGCGAAATGTTGCG